>CACXVH010000037.1 GCA_902771095.1 uncultured Pseudomonadota bacterium | reverse complement strand
ACTGCATTAACATTTAATATTCCAGAATTAAAATCTGATTCTTTCCACTTCATTTATTGATTTTCCACTTTTTGAATCTCAGCAATTGTCCGCATACTTATCTTTTCAGATAATTGATGTATGGCATTCATCACAGCATTGTTATAAGAAGCATTTGCAGCCACCAAATAACGAACAAAGGTATAACTTTCTGCGGCAGATTCAGAACCATGCGCAATTTCTTTATCGCCCTGCTTTAAAACATAAGATGCATTAAGTTTAACTTCTTGCCATACAGCATCGCCTGCGCGTTCCAATGCCTTATACTTGGTGACAGGTTCTTTTAAATCAACAGTCAACGAATACACAGCGTTTTGGTCATGCATACCACCAAATTGGCTGTTCAAAGAATTTCGCAGTTCAATTCCATTGATACCACTTATTGGTGCGACATAAATATCTGTGTCGTTACCAGAAAATATTGGTTTAAAACTACACGCAGCAAGCATTAAAAGTAAAAGTGTTTTTTTCATATGTTTTTCCTGTTGAACTTTTATGTAATTTTAGCTACACTTTTTACAAATCGCAAGAGGGAATTAGTGAATATTTTTTTAATTCTGTTGTCTTTCATAATAATGGCAGGATATTATATTATGTCCAGTCCATCGCAACGCATAATTCAACACGAAACAGAATATTCTATTAAAAAGGCAGATTTGCGCTCTATTGCAGAGTGCGTGGTTTCTTCACAGAATGCCGCTATGTACGGCGAAGATTTTGTTGATGACTGCATAGAACGATACGAGATATCAAGTCAATATGTTTGTATGAATCGTTCATATAATGTCGTTTCTTGTGATACAGAAACAGGCAAAGCACCAACATATAACTTTATAATAACAACCAGTTCCCCTTTACCAACTAATGAATACAACAATATGTTGGAAATATTGGAACAATATTACCCTGATGCTGGAACCTTTGGTGTGTTTATAAGCCCTGATTTAATGTCGGCTGGTTCTGTATCGCGTCGTGCAATTCCACAAAAAATCATAAATTTTGTGAATTTAACAGACGGGCAACTGGTATACATTATGCAATACAAAATTCCAGAGGCAACGATTGAATACCCTGTTGTTGATGGTTCGGACATAGATTGCCCGCCAAACACAATGAAAACATATCGCTTTGGGCGGTGGCAATGTATTGAATATAACTATAAAACTTCATGTACCGGCGATACAATATGGGACGAAGTATCAATGCAGTGTGTGGCAGACGAAACCCGCAAACCACTTTGTTCCAACAATCAAACGGCTGTTTTAATAGATAATATCTGGGAATGCGTTGATCCTTTTGGCGATAAAACATGTCCCGAAGGTATGATTGCGCGTTTGAATTATAGCGCTTTGCAGTGGGAATGCATAGAAGACCCTAATGCCACAAAAACAATAAAAAAATGTGATAATGTTGCCAAGGCGCCACGGACTCGTGGTGGAATCGGGGCTACTTTGCGTGTCCGTTCTGTATCTTGCACAGATTGCGAAATGGCTGTGGTTGATGAAGAAACTTGCGCAACATATTGTATTCCAGATCCATCAAAACTTCAAGATTCAACATGCTATGGCGAAGCGATTGAAGAATGTAGCGGTCCATCTCGCGCAATTTATTTTGGTTTTTCGCCAAAATCTAGAATTGATGGGGTTGAAGCACTTGCGAATGTGACAATTTATCTAGACCGCGAACACAGTCAAAATCGTAAATTCAACTGCATGGATTGTGGCATGGGCGAAATTGACACAGAAAATTCAATATTCCCTTATACCGCAGTTTGTAAATAAAAATTTTTTATCAATGATTTACCGAAAGCAAAAATCTGTAAATAGTTATTGGTGCTACATGGAAACGCCGTGCAATGCTTGTTTGTGTATGATGTTCTTTGTACATTTTTAAAATTTGAGATTCATGTCCAGACAATTTAGTTTTTGTATTTTTTTTACCCTTTGGATGTCCCAAGATAACACCTTCTGCTTTTTTTCTGGCTAATGCTTCTTTGGTTCGCATACTAAGTAAATTTTTTTCAAGTTCGGCAGATAAACTAAAAGCGAATGCCAGCACCTTGGAACTTATATCATCACCCAATCTGTATCCGTCTTTTATTGTCCAAATATTTATTCCGCGCTTCATGCAATCGTGTAAAATAGACATTATCATAAGCAAATTCCTACCAAGTCGAGAAAGTTCTGCGCAAATCAGCACATCACCAGTATGCATTTTATCTATTACAGATCCCAATTTGCGTTTATGCGGGTCTTTGGTTCCCGAAATAGTT
>CACXVH010000036.1 GCA_902771095.1 uncultured Pseudomonadota bacterium | reverse complement strand
ACTGCTGCCACCGATTTTTTCGCGCACATTTCCCAATTTTAAATCCATATCATCATGAATCACAATGATATTCTCCAATGGAATTTTATAAAAAGTCATCAATGGTCCAACCGCATCACCACTGTTGTTCATAAAAGTTTGTGGTTTTACCAATATAACATCAAGCCCGTCTATTTCAACGCGTGTTGTCAAAGCATTTTTTTCTTTTTTCCAATTTGCGTCTTTTGGCGCAAAGGAATCAATCGCCATAAACCCGACATTATGACGAGTGTTTTTATATTCGTTTCCTGGATTTCCCAATCCAACAATTAAAAGTGGTTTATTTTTTTGCATTTTTAATACCTTTGGTTTATACTATAATATCATATAAAGGAGAAAAATATGAAAATAAATTCAATATCTTTAATTTCTTTGGTTTCAACATTAACTTTGGCATCTGCTGCTAACGCGGGTGTGGTTGCTGATTTCTATGTTGGTGGTATGGCTGGTGTCGGTGGACAAACTATGTTCGCAGACCACAAAAACGAAACGGACGCATCTGGTGTATTTGGTGGAATCGTCGGTATGGATTTGCCTATTTTCCGTGTAGAAGCCGAATATGATTATTTCACTGCATCTGGCTTCAATACGAACGCAGCAATGGCGAATTTGTATGCCAAAATACCTTCGACAGTTATTCTTCCTTATATTGGTGGCGGTATTGGTATGGTATTTGGTGGCGACCACAAAATTACAACAGACGGAATTGAAACAAAGAACAGCATTGATTCAACTGCTGCTTACCAGGCAATGTTGGGCGCAACAATTGATGTTTTGGCACTTCCCATTAAATTCGATGTCGAAGGACGCGTTTTATACGCACCAAATCTCTACAAAGTCGAAGGCACACATCTTACCCCAGATATGTTGCAATACAATATTCGTGCCAAGGTGCGCTATATATTCTAAAAGGGTTTAGATGCTAACATTAATTGACGGAAACTCTTTGGTATTTCGCGCATACTATGGTGTGCATAGCACTTTGACACGTTCTGATGGTATGCCCACTGGTGCAGTATATGGTTTTTTCAATATGATTTTACCGATATTGGCGGCGGCAAAACCAAAAGATTCTTTTGTGTGCGTGTTTGACGCATCGCGTATCAGTTTCCGTCAAGACATTTATCCCGCTTATAAAGCGAATCGTTCTGAAACACCGGCAGATTTAATCACGCAAAGCGAATTAATTCGTATTGGTCTTCATGAAATGGGAATACCTGTACTCTGTATCCCTGGGGTCGAAGCAGACGATGTAATCGCGACAATCGCAACAAATAATTGTGAAAAGGTTGATTCAACACGAATAATCACTGGCGATAAAGATTTGATGCAATTGGTGTCTGATTGCGTATTTCTTTATGACGGTATGAAGAACAAAGAAATTCGTGAAAAGGAAGTTCTGGAAAAATTCGGTGTTAAACCAAATCAAGTCATTGATATTCAATCTTTGATGGGTGATTCTTCGGATAATGTTCCAGGCGTCCCAGGAATCGGTCCAAAGAAAGCATCAGAATTGATAAACGAATTTAATTCACTTGATAATTTATATGCAAACCTTGATTCAATTAAAAATGAAAGAACGCGCAATCTTTTAACAGATAATCGTGACAAGGCATTTATATCAAAACAATTGGTCACATTAAAACGCGATGTAGATTTGGACGGCTTAAAAATTGAACCTTTTTGTTTTAACAAAAAATCAGCGCTTAGTTTTGTTCAAAATAAAATTGAAAGCAAATCTTTGGTTGCAAAAATAGAAAAACTTTTTCCGGATGATAAACAAACTTGTACCCCACATATAACAGAATATGAAAAATCTGTATGCCCGGTTATTGACATTCCAGAAAGTCCAAAGCAAACCGCAACAATCGGCGAAATGAATATCGTCACAATTTCAAATGAAAAAGATTTGGATGAATTTTTATCACATATCAAAGATGTTGTTGCTTTTGATACAGAAACAACGGGTTTAAATCAAATCACAGACAAAATTGTTGGAATATCGTTGGCATACGATGATACACATGGCGCATATATACCAATTCGCCATATTACAAAGTCGGCTGATTTATTTGGTTCTGATTCTTTGGCAAAAAATCAGTTATCAATTGATACGGTTTATAAAAAACTTTGGCCAATATTCACAGACCCACACATAACAAAAATTGCACATAATATAAAGTATGATTTACATATACTTGATAATATGGGATGGGATATTACAAAAATAAGACCAATTGATGATACCATGTTGTTGTCTTATGCATTGCATGGAACATTACACGGACATGGGCTTGATGAATTGGCAGAAAAATATTTAAATCACCAAAATATAAAATTTTCTGATTTATTTGATGCAAAGATTAAAGATGCAGACAGACATTTTGAAACATGCGCCCAGAACTGGATGCGAATAAGAAATTACGCGAATTATATGAAACTTGCGATTTGCCATTATGTCCGATTTTATGTTTGATGGAAAAATATGGTGTTGCTGTAAACAGAACAAGATTAAATCAATTGTCTGGGGTATTTCATAAACAACTGGAAAAATTAGAATCTGAAATTTACGAATTGGCGGGACATGAATTCAATGTGGGCAGTCCGAAACAATTGGCGGTTGTATTGTTTGACGAATTACACCTGCCCAATCGTAAAAAGGGTTCAACCGATGCAAATATTTTGAACGATTTGATTGATGTTCATCCAATAATAGAAAAGATTTTAAATTGGCGTTCGGTCGCTAAATTGGCGGGAACTTATGCAGATGCCCTGCCCCACGAAATCGCGAACGATGGACGAATACACACAACTTATTTACAGACCAGCACAAACACAGGTCGACTTTCCAGTCGTAATCCAAACCTGCAAAATATCCCGATTAAAACAGAACTTGGGGAAGAGATAAGGAAATGTTTTGTTGCGGAATCTGGTAAAACTTTAATCGCGGTTGACTATTCCCAGATTCAATTAAGATTGCTGGCAGAGGTTGCAAATGTCAAAATGTTCAAAGACACTTTTAACGCGGGTCTGGACATTCACGAACAAACCGCACGCAAGATATTCAAAATTCCAGCCAGCACTATTGTTCCAAAGGACTTGCGTCGCGCAGCGAAAACAATAAACTTTTCAATCATTTATGGAATATCTGCGTTTGGATTGGCGAACCAATTAAATATTTCCCGCGAAGAAGCAAAAAATATTATTGATTCCTATATGAAGGGTTTACCAGAAATCAAAAATTACATTGAATATATAACTGATTTCGTGTTGGAAAATCATTGCGTTTACACACCATGGGGTCGCCGTATAGAAATTCCAGAGGCATCCAGTCCGCGTATGCGCGGATATGCTGTGCGTGCCGCAATCAACGCACCAATTCAGGGATTCGAAGCAGACATTATGCGTCGCGTTATGGTTGAAATATATAATAAGATAGTCGCCCCAAATAGCGACAAAATCAAAATGATTTTACAGGTTCA
>CACXVH010000035.1 GCA_902771095.1 uncultured Pseudomonadota bacterium | reverse complement strand
ATTTCTGTTGAAGTTCTGCTTTCTACCAAACTGTATAAGGTTCCAGCAGCATTTTTCTCGCGTGGTATTGAATGAGAAGCGATAGTGTTCTTTCCTATGGTTTCGTATATCACACCAGCTATTGCGCCAGAAGCCAATAAAACACCGCGTTTTGTTGCCAAATTAGCACCGGCTCTTTTTGCTACACGTTTTGCAACCCCACGACCAGCATAATTAGCCCAACCGCGCATATTTTGCTTTAACCCCATGGAAACAGCTGCTTTAGCTAGTTGTTTGCTGCCCGCTTTCGACATGGTTTTTCCCGCTGTCTTTAATCCTATTTTTGTCGCACCTTTTGCTAATGCTTTCAATCCTGTGCCTAATGCTGTTCGTGCGCCAGCTGCTGCCACACCACCTGTTCCAAAAGATGCAATAGCTGCCGCTGTGGTTGCTATCCAAAAAGCAGTATCTATCCCAATTTGATATGAACGATTGTTTTCACAAACAAGCGCCCCTCGTTTTGTTGCACTGGCATCCAAGAGAGCAGATATTTGTATCAAAATATCATCCCAATCTAAATCAATATGCAGTTCTTCGCTTTGAGCTGTGCCAGACAATGTTGTTAGTGCATTTCCATATTTGTTTAAATTAGGGTCGTTATCTGCTAAAAAATTATAAACAAAAGAATTGTCTAACATTAAGTTATCATCATTAAATGCTTTTGGAACAAAATCTGTTGCTAAATCTGTAAAAAATATTTTTTCTTCATTGTTTTGAGGATTTAAAAAGGCGATTATTGCATTTATTGCGTTCTGTTCATCTGTTGTAAGGTCAGAAAAATTGTTATCTGTTTGCGATTGGGTAACATTTTGACTGTTGTCAGTTTGGGCTGCGGCTTCTTTTTGTGCTCTGTATTTAACACATTCTGGGGCATTAGCATGTTTGCCTTCGCACCATTCAGATTCTGATTTGACATCCAATGTTCGATATGCGATCGCATCTTTGTATGGTTCAAGACCGGCGCGGTCGTTTTCCATACGCTCTGAAAAAGACAAATCGGCGTATGTCGCCGGAAAATCTGTCTTGGATAAATGTTCACTGCCCACACCGTTTTGCGATTGTAATCGTTGTAATTCGTCGCTTCGCTCTTTCTGTTCTATTTGCCATTTTGTGGGTTGTTGTTTATACGGATTTTCAAATTGTATTCCGCCCGAATCATCAATGTTTGTGTTTGGGGTCGTTGCGCCCGGAAAAGCAACCGCGCGATTCGGTAAAGAATTGCCGTATTGTTTTTGATATGTTTCAAAAATGCCGTCAATGTATCCAGAACAAGCAGACACATAATTCGCCCCAGGCAGATTAGAAAGTTGAACCATTATCGCCGGCCGTATGTCCGAAACATCTGTGTTTTTACAATTGTCGCGCGCCATACATTGAACAGATACCAATGATTGAACAACCCGGATACAATCGTCAGCATTAAGGTCCGCGCCGGTCGCATACACAGGTTGTGGTAATCGCTGATTATACGGTGCGGTCGGCGACCAAAATGGATTGGATGAATAATGTTGAACATTTTGAATTTGACCGTAATCAGAAAACAGCGACACCGCCGCCGGTGCAGAAAACGCACAAAAACCGCAGATAAAAACGAACAACAAAGATTTAAAAAAGTCCTTTATCATCCTTTCCTTACTTTTCTTTATTATATCAAAAATTGGATTGCAATCAAAGCCAAAAATCCACCAATTAAAAAGAACGGTGCAAATGGAATATATTTTTCATGTTTTTTCCAATTCCAAATATATACCAATACACATGTGATAATCATGGCAATAGATAAACCCTGGGTCCCAAGCCAGATTCCACCCGCCCCCAGTAATTTGATGTCCCCCATACCGATTGGTGGGTATTCTGCATTCTTTCTAAGCCGGTCAAATATAAAACCAACGATAAGTCCCAGGCAGTATCCCATTGCGCCACCGATAACCGAATCGGCGCTTGTCACCGGCCATGGGAAAAATGTCGTAGTTAGCAATCCTGCAAAAAGAAACGGAAACAAATAGACATCTGGGATGATGTGTCGCCGGAAATCTGCGGTTGCCATGCGCCAAGCGCAAAACAATGCGCCAATTAAAACCAATGAAAAAAATATATAATAAATCATGTTTTCTCTCTTGCCTTTCGATTCGTTTTTATGATACAATTATATCAGATATAAAAACAAGGGATTTTTTATTATGAGTAAAGGTTGGGACAGTGGTATGCTGAAAAAATTAAAAGCCCTGGTCGGAAAAGGTTTGTCGACTTCTGAAATGGGCAAGAAACTTGGCATGTCCAAAAATGCTGTCGTTGGTAAATTGAATCGTTTGGGTTGGAATGCAAAGGCCAGTGATACTGCATCCAAAAAATCTAGCAAGACAAAAAAAGAAACAAAAACGGTCGCGAAAAAGCCGGCTAAGGTCGCATCAGTAAAGAAGGTTGCTGATAAAAAAACAAAGACAACTGTCAAAAAAGCCAAAGAAACAAAAACAGTTCAAACAAAAACAAAAGCAACTGTTGATACAAAGGCAAAGCCAGTAATTAAAACTGCTTCGAAAAAGACGAAAAAAGATTTGGCTTTGCATGAATTGTTAATTCAGCATGCTTTACAGATGGCGGGTTTAAAACCGAATCAGTGTCGTTGGCCGATTGGTGACCCCGATTCGGAAAATTTTCATTTTTGTGGTGAACAGGTCTTTACGGGTAAACCGTATTGTTATGAACACTGTCGTCAGGCGTACCAGTTAACACCACCAAAGAAAAAATAAAAAAATAACGGAGAAAACCAATGATTGGCGAGAGAGAAAATTTTGATTCACAAACACAATACGGTTCGTTGATTATGCGCCCCTATGATATAGAAGGTAACGAAATCAGCGCTTTTTACGATTCGTCTGATAAATTGGTTTTTGTTTTGGATAATACAATCAATTCTCGTAAACCTAATATTTTATTGGTAATTAATCCTGATGCTGATAAAAAGTGGGATGAAATATTGTCTGGCGATTATGGTATTGATTTGGAAACGATTCGCCCAAAGCAAGATAATAAATATCAAAAGTTTGACATCGAATATTCTGGGTTGGGTGTATACGATTCGCTGATAAAAGCATATGATGCAGGCGATTCGTTGGAAGAATCTTTGAATCAATTGATGATTTTGCGTGATTCTGCGGCACGACATAGTGCAATGACGCGTTTAAATGTTGCAAATGAAGTAATTGCAAAAACAAACGCGACAATTGTAAAAACCAAGGAATCTATCGTCAGGTTACAGGCGCGTCTTAAAACTTTGCGCGCCAAGTTGTCAGAAGCCAAGAAAGGCATTGGTCGTGAACCAACAAAACAATCTGCGTCCAAGATTTTAAAATTGGAATCTCAAATAGAGGCAACAAATGAAAAATTAAAACGCGCAAATGAAAGATTAAAATCTGCCCAAAAGCGTTTGGAAACAGCAACTGTGGATGCCGAATTGGCTAGCGAATTGTTAAATCAACCGGCTGGAGAGGTAAAGCAAGTTGCTAAAAAACAAGTGGTTCCAACAGTTGTTCCTGTTAAAAGAAAAACTGTGACAAAGAAAAAACAGGCAGAACCAGAATACGATGAATATGAAGAAGAATACCAGGAAGATGTTGATATGAAAAACGATACAGATAATGTTGCCAAACAAGAAGAAATTGAAGAAAAAACAGAAGAAATAGAAGAAGATTACAGCGAAGAGGAAACAGAAAAAGTTAAACCGTTGTTTAATGAAGACCCGCAAATATTGAATGACGATATTGCATTTAAACCTATTAGTTTTGAGGCACCTGTTGTCCCGGAAATTTCTAAATCTGATGATGCACCAAAATTAAACCAAGATGAATTTGTGACCGAAGAAACAACAGAAACAACAACAGAAGAAACAGCCACCGATATCAACACAGATTACAATAATTCAACAAAAGAACAAGCGCCTGTTCTGGAATCTATGATGCCTGTTCCTGTGGAAGAAAGCGAAGTCCCTGTTCCGATTTTTGAACCTGGCGAAATAGAAGAAACAAATGTCAATGATAAAGAACCTGTGGAAGAAGAAACAGTAGAAATTACAAAAGAAGAACCTTTGAATTTAGAGGTTGTCAGAGAAGAAAATGTGCGGCAATCTGAACCAGAAGTTGTTGAAGAAACTACGCAAATAACAGAAGAAAAGCCGGATAATGAATATGTCGTTGTTCCGCCTGTGGTCCCTGCCCCACCTGTTATGCCACAAAGTTCTTCGAACATCAGTGTCATTGAAGAAGAAGAACCAAGAAAAGCAAAATTCTTTTATTATTTCTTGCTTATTCTTTTAATTATTTTGGCTGTGTTCACATTGTGGTTGTATCAAAAGCATATAAAACCTTCGGTTCCTGTGTTGGCTGCCTCGATTGAAAAGACAGAATTACCAAAAGAACAAAAATCTGTGTTTAAAAAAGGTGGCGGTTCGTCAAAAACAAGTAAAAATATCAAAGCGCCTGCGGTCAAAGAAGTAAAAAGAGGAATTGATATTGTTGCCCCTTCTTTTTTGGGTGAAGAACCTGTTGTTGAACCAATGGTAGAGCCAGAAACAACAGAAGCGCCTGTTATTAAAGAAAATGTTAAAATTGTTGAACCTGTTGATGTTGCGCCACAGGTTATGGATGCTGTCCCCGCGCGCGTGACAACATCTGGTCAAACACAAGAAGGTGAAAAAACTAGTTTGTCCGAAGAAGAGATTTTAGCCAACAAACCCGAATATCAACCTGGGTCAAAATATGACGAAATGTTTGTTGCCGATGAAGGTGGCGAAATAGTCAGCCCGGCTGTGGTTGAGTATGTTGAAGATGATATTGTCTATATGCCACAAGAGCAAGATATGCCAGAATATGTCGAAGAAAATGTCCAAATTCAAGACCCATATTTTGACGAAGAAGAAGCGGCATACCAAGAAGAACAGGCAGGACTATATTATGAAGAATAAAAAATCGCCCAATCGGGCGATTTTTTTTGTC
>CACXVH010000034.1 GCA_902771095.1 uncultured Pseudomonadota bacterium | reverse complement strand
ATTCGCGTGCGACATATTGCGACCAAGAACCAGGTGCTGCCCCCAAATCAACAACAACCTGACCATTTTTAAAGAAATGATATTTCTCATTTATTTCGATAATTTTATAAGCAGCACGCGCACGATAACCTTCTTTTTGGGCGCGCGCCACATACGGGTCATTTGCCTGGCGTTGAATCCAAGCCGCCGAAGATTTATGTGCCGCAATCTTTTTATTTAATATTTTCATTTACCTGCTTTCTTGTTGTCTGGCGATTTGTTTCAGCAACGCATCCCTGAAAAGCCAAGCGCGTTCCAAACCTTGCTTCATAACACTTTCCGGGAAATGATATTCTGCCAAAGTTTTTTTATCGGCACTTTCTACATTATTAACCCTTGCACCTTTAACATGTGGCGGAACAACATCTTTATTATCATATGTGACTGTCAATCCCCATTCGGTAATACGACCATCCTTGTCATACACAGGGTTTATTGCCGAGACATCAATAGGTTTAAAAACTACATTATCTTTGTTCATTATTTCGCTCCTGGGACACCACCCGCTTGTTGCATGCGCTGCATGACAGCTTCCATACCACCCATGCGTTGAATCATTGCCATTTGTTGTTTCATTTTCAAATATTGTTTGATTATATGTTCAACATCACGCACAGAACATCCGGCTGTTTCAGCAATACGCGCCTTGGCATTAGCGAAAACTTTTTCAGGTTCCGCACGTTCTTCGACTGTCATTGCTTCCAGTATTTTAATCTGGGCATCAACACTGCCGTCTTTAATTTTTTCTTTCATCGCAGCCACAGCACCGCTCATACCCGGCACCATTTTTAACAGACCACTGAAATTGCTCATCTTTTTAATTTGTTTTAATTGCGCCAACATGTCGTTCATATCAAATTGACCAGACATCATACGTTCTGCGGTTTCTTTCATACCCGAAGGCATTTTTGCCGCTTCTTTTTCCAAATCTGATATATCATTATTTTCTTCAACTTTTTTCTTTTTTCCGAAACCGAACATGTTTCTACTCCTTGGGTTAGTGTTTGACTATATTATTTGCTTTTTTTAGGTTTGTCCAGATACTTTTTCAAATATTTTCCAGTTAAAGATTCAGGATTTTTAGCAATATCTTCTGGTGTTCCAACTGCAACGACTTGACCACCGCCATCCCCACCATTTGGGCCCAAATCAATAATCCAGTCCGCAGTTTTTATAACTTCCAGATTATGTTCTATGACAATCACCGTATTTCCCTGCTCTACAAATTCGTGCAATACATTTAATAAAGATTTTATATCTTCGAAATGAAGTCCTGTGGTTGGTTCATCCAAAATATAAATGGTTTGCCCTGTGCTTCGCGCTGCCAATTCTTTGGATAATTTTATACGCTGAGCTTCGCCACCCGATAAATCAAGCGAACTTTGTCCCAACTTTATATAGTCCAGTCCAACGCGTTTTAATAATTCTAATTTGCGTGCGATTTGTGGAACATTTATAAAAAATCTGTATGCTTCTTCGACAGTCATATTTAAAACATCGGCAATAGATTTACCCTTATACTTCACAGCCAAAGTTTCGTCATTATATCTTTGCCCATGACATTTATCGCATTCCACATAAATATCAGCCAAGAAATTCATTTCTATTTTAATCTGACCGTCACCTTGGCATGCTTCACATCTGCCACCTTTGACGTTGAAAGAAAAACGACCAGGGTCATATCCACGTGTTTTGGATTCTGGCAGATTAGCATAAAAATCACGAATATTATTAAACACCCCAACATAGGTTGCTGGATTACTACGCGGAGTGCGCCCTATTGGCGATTGGTCAATATCTACCACTTTATCAATATTTTCCATGCCGCGAATAATATCATGCGCACCTGTTTCCAGTTTTGAATTATAAAGCATGCGCATAATCGCAGGATACAAAGTATCCAATAATAATGTAGATTTTCCAGAACCAGACACCCCAGTTAACGCGATAAATTTACCAAGTGGAAAATCAACACTGATGTTTTTAAGATTGTTCTCACGCGCACCTTCAACACGAATTACCTTGCCATTCCCAGTTCTGCGTTTTTTCGGGACATCAATTTTGCGTTTGCCAGACAAATATTGTCCTGTCAAAGATTCAGGATTTTTTATAACCTGACTTGGCGTTCCTTGGGCAATAACATTACCACCGTTAATTCCTGCACCACGACCAATGTCAACCAGATAATCTGCTTCCCGCATCATATCTTCATCGTGTTCAACGACTATCACAGTATTATCTTTGTCGCGCAACATCTTTAATGTATCTATCAATTTATCATTATCACTTTGATGCAAACCAATCGATGGTTCATCCAACACATACAACACCCCAGATAAACCACTGCCGATTTGTGAAGCCAATCTTATTCTTTGTGCTTCACCGCCTGACAAAGTCCCGGCCATGCGCGACATTGTCAAATATCCCAAACCGACATTTTGCAGAAAGAACAATCGTGAGGTAATTTCACGCAACACCATAGATGCGATATCTTTTTCTTTTTGTGAAAGATGATTTGGCAAATCTTGGAACCAGCGCAAAGATTCATCGATTGACATATCGCACACATCCATGATATCACAATTATTTATCTTGATACATAATGCCTGGATATTAAGCCGTTTACCGTGACAAGCCGGACAAAGTTTTTCAGATTGATATTTGGATAATTCTGCCCTGGTTGTTTCAGAATCAGATTCGCGCAATCTGCGTTCCAGATTTGGAATTACACCTTCAAATGGCTTTTCATAAACATATCCATTCCAATTTATTTTTATGGGTTCATCGCCAGTCCCATATAAAACAATATTTTTATCATTATCTGACAATGTATACCAAGGTTTTGATAGTGATATTTTATACTTTTTATGTAACGCATCTAAAATATTATCATATTGACTTAACATTCCGCCACGCGACCAAGGGGCAATTGCGCCACCCAATATAGATTTAGACGGGTCTGGTATCACCAAATCAGGCGAAACATTCATCTGCATCCCCAAACCGTCACATTCACTGCACGCACCGATTGGCGCATTAAAAGAAAATAATCGTGGCTCTATTTTTGGCACAGTGAATCCAGATACCGGGCAAGCATATTCTTGGGAATAAAGGGAATCTTCATTTATATCTAATCTGCGCACAACAACAGACCCAGGGACAAGACGCAAAGATGCCTCAAATGACGCATAAAGACGCGACTTAAACTCATCCATATCTTCCCCAGACAAATCTTTATCAGGCATCGCAACCCTGTCAATCACGACCATAATATTGTGCTTTTTATTTTTATCCAATGGTGGCACAGAAGAAAGTTCATAAAGTGTTCCATCAACAACAGCACGTTGATAACCTTGTTTAATTAAAAAAGCCAATTCTTTTTTATACGGTCGCGTACCATCGGCGCCATTATAAAAAACTTTACCCCTTTTGGAATTTTTAGTGTCCATTCGACCATTTCCGCAATAGTTTGTGATTTAATTGGCAGTCCTGTCACCGGGGAATAAGGCACACCGATACGCGCCCAAAGCAGACGCAAATAGTCATAAATTTCTGTTACCGTTCCAACCGTAGAGCGCGGATTTTTTGAAGTTGTTTTTTGTTCAATAGAAATCGCTGGCGACAAACCTTCAATTAAATCGACATCAGGTTTTTTCTGCATATCTAAAAACTGACGCGCATACGAAGAAAGAGATTCAACATATCTGCGCTGACCTTCGGCATAAATTGTATTAAAAGCAAGCGATGATTTTCCAGACCCAGATACACCAGTTAACACCACCAATTTATTTTTTGGCAGGTCTAAATCAATATTTTTAAGATTATTTTCGCGTGCACCGCGAATTTTTATAATTCCACTCATAACGAATATTATAGTAATAAAATGTCAATAATCAATGTGTCGCGCAAAATGAATCTATTCAGCAAAGCCGACAGATTTTAACGCGTCTGGTGACATAGATATACCAGTTTTTTTGGTATTTGCTGGTCCTAATTTCTTTATCAAATGCCCATCAACCCAAACATCAATTGCGCCAACATTACCAAATGTCGCCTTGAACTTATCACCCGCAGGCAGATAGTAAACATCCCCAGGGATTAACACGCGCGAAAAGACACTGCTACCGCGCGCATCTTCGATTTTCACCCAAGATTCTTTTTCTGCCTGTAAAACAACACGTGCTTCTTTTGCATTTTTTTCGTCAAATTTTTCGTGTATTGGATAACGAAAATCTGGTTCTGGGATTGTTGCGACTTCTTCGACAGGTGTTTTAACGACTTCGGTATTTTGTGTTTCTTTACCACTGCCATTAACCAAAATCACAGCAAAAATAACAACCACCAACAACCCCAACAATCCAGACGCAAACCAAATCCAATGTTTTTTAACATATTGTGATGCGTTTTTGAACCATTTCATCACATCTGACATATACATATCAAGATTTTTTTCAGGTTTAATTTTTACCTTTGGTTCAACATCTTCTTTAATTTCTTTGACTTCTTTTTTATCTTTTGTAATTCCAAGTTCTTTTTTAATTTTTGCAATAACTTCATCAGGATTCAACCCCAATTCCACAGCATAACTGCGCGCAAAGCCCAAAATATAGACATCTTCGGGAATTACGCGATAATTACCTTCTTCCAGCGCAGTTAAAAATTCTTCACGAATACAAAGCAATTTTGAAATGGTTGCGATTTCGCGTTTTCTGCGACCCGTAGTGCGTGCATTTTTCAGCATTTCACCGGCGGTCATTTCACTTGTTGATACGATTATGTCTTGCTGTTCATTCATGATTTAATCCTTATGCTTGCTATGTTAAGTCACAAATAGTGAAAAGTCAATCAAGCGACCAAAAATCTTTTATAATTTTTTTTAGTTCTTTTTCATCCACGATTTGATTGACACGAATACGAAATTGTGCCGCATTCGGCATACCCGCTGAATACCACGCAGCATGCTTTCGAAACATTGGTACACCTGTTTTTGCACCATAATAATCAATAATTAAATTCAAATGTTTCAATACGACATTGCCGACATTTTGTGGCTTTGTGGATGTGCCACAAATTTGCCCGATAATCCATGGCTGCCCCAGCATAGCGCGTCCAATCATTGCCCCGTCATAGCCCAATTTTTGAACGCGTTCCACATCATCAATATTTTTAATATCGCCATTTGCGATGATTGGTATTGGTAATTCAGGTTTTGTTGGCAATTCAGATTTTCCAGAATACCCTTGCGCGCGGGTTCGCCCATGAAGAGCAACAAACGCAGCACCAGAATCAGCGGCAATTCGTGCCAGTTCTTGCCAATCTTTGTGTGCTTCATCCCACCCAAGACGCGTTTTTATTGAAACTGGAATTTTCACAGATTTAACGCAACTTTCGATTATTTTTCCTGCTAATTTATGGTCACGCATTAAAAAAGCCCCTGCCCCTGCGCGTGTTGCGACCTTTGGTACAGGGCATCCCATATTTATATCTATCCACTTTGCGCCAGAATCTTGTAAAATCTTGGCAGCTTCGCCCATAAGGTGTGCATCCGCCCCAAATATTTGCGCGCCAATATTACCTTCGTCACTATAATTATCAAAATTACGAATACAATTTTTATGCTGTTCGACCAAAGAATGACAAGAAATCATTTCTGTGACCATAGACACATCTGGGGCAAAATCGCGTAAAATCGCCCGAAACGGCTTATCAGTGATACCGGCAAGTGGTGCAGTAAAAATTTTTTTATTATTATCGAACATTTGTGATATAATATACGACATGAAGGAAAAAATCAAAATTTTCTTTGACTTTGTTCGGCGCGCATGGTCGGCTGGTTCACGCGGGAAGATTGGTGTAATATTGATGTTATTTTCGCTATTTCTTTTTGTGCGATTATTTTGTGGCACGCGCAGTGTGCAAAGTTTTGTTATAAACGCATGGCGATTGAATCACGAACGCGCAGAATTGTCGGTGGCGCAGGACCAGTTAAACGAGATTCAACATCACATATACCTGCTGCAACACCCGAACAGTTCTTCGGACTATATCGAAGAATTGGGATTGCGCGTGTTGAACGTTGGCAATCCCGAATTCAAAGAATTAAAGTATTGATTAATTAAGATAGATTATCATCACATTCAAATAGAACGCAAAGAACAACCATAAAACATACGGTAATGTTAACCAGAAAGCCGCCTGGTTAATTCGTAAAAATTCACGCATCATCCATATTGCTATGATTATCAACGCAACCAGGGTCAGCAACGCAAGCCCCGGCATATGCGCACCAAAGAACACGAGCGACCAAAGTGTATTGAATATGATATTAAGTGCGAATAAAATATACGCACTGGTTTTACTTTGATTACGGCGCCCCATATCGGTCTGCATAATCATAAAAAGCGCCAAACCCAACAAGAAATACAAAATCGACCAAGCAATTGGGAATACGACCCCTGGGGGTGTTAACATAGAATGATTTAATGTATTATACCAAAGATTATCGCCGGTCTGCATCGGCGCAGCAATTATCCCCAAAATTCCGGGCAAAAAACCCAAAAACATAGCAAAAATAAATTTCAAAAAGTTCATTTGATTACCCCCTTTGGTTACAGAGATATTATAATCAAATGATGCTACATTTTCCGCAGGAACGATTTCCGATTTTGATTTTATTCACTTACCCCGAACACCGCCCGACGGAAATCGAAATCGGGGCGGTTCGCGACGCCGTTCGCGCAGCCGAACGCACAGACGAGCGCGCAAATAGGCGCGGACCCGAAGACGCTGCCGAACACCCACGAAGGGGACGCGACATTACAGACACTGCCACCACTTGGGGTATAACTTTCCATCTTGCACCAGCAATATTGACCACTGCTACTGCTGCTGAATGTGTTTCCGGGTTTTATTGCATCACCCTCACAACTGTCGTATTCTTCTGCACCAGTCGTGCTGTTGCAACTTGCGATTCCTTTGATTATTCCACCACCGGTATCTTTTACAGCCCATCCACCAGCCGTTAATCCGTATGTGCTTTCGTTTGATTTATTCTGTCCGTCATGACTGTAATATCCGAATGTGGTGGAATCAGCGCCATTGTATGTTAACCCGTTTACCGCACTGCCCGTTAAACTGCACACCTGACTCGCAAAACAATCATTGCTAGATTGTTTCACCCGCCAGCCCTTAAATGTATATCCGGTTCTTGTTGGTATTGTTGATGGTGGGGTTAATGTTCCGTCATATACGCAACTTTGTGATGCACTTGGCACATTTTGTATTTCATCATCACCGTTATACCAATGAAGTTGTATTGTGTTTGCCTGCCAACCTGCGGTCAGGTTTGATGTTCCAGAATATACCTGTAATGGTGAATATTTACAATCTGCCGTTGATGCACTGGATGATATATCGGTTGCAAATAATGGTGCGGAAATTAAAATTGAAATTGTAAAACAAATCGTTCCGATTTGTTTTATTCTTAGCAATAGATTACATGTGTGTGTGTGTGTGTGTGTGTGTGTGTAGGTTTCTGCGGGTTTGCGCCGATTTGTCAACTTTTGTCAAATATAAAAACATAATTTTCCTCCTTTGGTTTTTTGTTCTTTATGAACATATTTACTATATCACATTTCCATTATGAATAAAAGTGGTTTTATTTTTTTCTTATTATTAATTCTGCCCCAAGGGGGAAGTGGCTCGCCTCAGCGAAGCGCGGGCGAGTCGATGGGGGTTCACCCCCCTCCCCGACTTCGTCGGTACTCCCCCACTGGGGGGAGAATTAATTATGTTGCTAATCTCTCAACATCTGAGGGGCAAATAAAAAAACATCCCGTGGTAACCGCAGGATGTTTCTTAGGTCGGAAGGAAAACATGACCAATCTTCAAGTAACACTATATCACATTTTTCAAATAAAAAAAACAAAAAAATTATTATTTTTTATTATTGTCTTTTCACACCGTATTTTCCGCGGTTTACCGGGCGATAAGACAAACTTTCCGCCAAATCAGACATCGTTATTTCATTATCCCCACGCAAATCTGCAATCGTTCTGGCGATTCGTTTTATGCGATTATATCCACGCGCAGACATGCCCATTTTTTCCGCCGCCATATTCAAAAAGTTCGTCAATTCTTCGTTTAACACAACATATTTATCTAAATCAGAACCATCCAATAATGCATTAACATAGCCCTGACGCGCAATCTGGCGATTTCTTGCCGCAACCACACGTTCACGAATTTGCGCACTGGTTTCCACAACCGATTCGTTTTTCGTGTTCATTTCCCAAGGGTTCACAGCATCTACATCAACATGCAAATCGATTCGGTCTAATAACGGACCAGAAATTTTATTCTGATATGCTTCGGCACATCTTGGCGCACGCGAACAAGAAAGCGCTGCATTTCCCAAATGCCCAC
>CACXVH010000033.1 GCA_902771095.1 uncultured Pseudomonadota bacterium | reverse complement strand
AAGGAATTGAAGCAGAAAAAATTTTAGTTGATAAAAAAGAATTGATGAAACTTTTATATAGTTCACTGGAAGAACATATATTTTTTAAAGTGAATTTTAAAGGAAAAGAGTTATATGCAATTTTGCAAGATAAGCAATGGGATGTTATAAAACAGGAAATAATGCATGTTGATTTTAAGGTTATAAATATTGATGAAGAGATAAAGCTTTATTCAGAATTTAGATTTTTAGGGACACCTCTTGGAGTGAAAAAGGGTGGAATTTTAGAGGCTAGAATTAAAAAAGTAAAAGGGAAAGGCCTTCCTATGAATTATCCTAAATATATAGATTGTGATGTATCAAATATGGATATGGGGTCTGTTTTGACAATAAAAGATGTTGCAGTTCCAGAGTCCTTAAAATTAGAAATATCAGATGACACTGTTATAGTTGCTGTGACTAGGCCAAAAGCTGATAGAGGAAAAGAGACTGCATCTGAGGAAGCTTCTCAGCCTGCGAAAGCTTCTGCTTCTGATGCAAAAGCTAGTTCAGACGATAAAACAGCTAAAAAATAATTATGAAATTATTGGTTGGACTAGGCAATATAGGAGATAAATATAAATTAACTAGGCATAATTTTGGTTTTGAGGCTATAGATTATTTAGCAGAAATTTATAAAATGAGTTTTAATAATTTTCAAAATATTGCTTCTTTGGAAAAAGGGAAGATTCTTAGTGAAGAAGTTATTCTTTGTAAACCTAGTCTTTTTATGAATAGTAGCGGAATTCCAGTAAAAAAAGTAAAAGATTATTATAAAATATTTTTAGAAGATGTATTTATTATTTATGATGATTATTCTCTGCCGTTTGGAAAATTAAGATTTAGAAGGAAAGGTTCTAGTGGCGGGCATAATGGAATTAAATCTATAGATAGTGCGATTGGCAATGAATACAGACGAGTTCGAATCGGTATCGGACATCCGCGCGATTTTGAAAGTCCGATTAACCCTGCTGATTGGGTTTTGGGAAAATTTGATTCAGAACAATTAAAACAAATTAAGTCAGTTATCGAATCGATTAAAATCTGATTATTGATAACTAATTGTGAATTCATTATCTGTCGGAACATCATCAGTCACAGTGTTACAACTGTTGCTGGTGCCAAATGACCAACCAGTATTTGAGTCGTATTGGTAAGTGCAAATATTTGTGATGTCAACAGATGTGCCGTCTGGGCATGATCCGTTGTCGTAATTTGAATTCTGTGGTCTGTAAAACATTTCCGCCACAGGGGAATTATTGGTCGAATCAACATCAAAATAATTTCCGTATTGATCAATCATTAACCAAAATGATCCATCGTTTCCATTTCCGCAAATGTATTCACCATTGGTATTTATCCAAATATTCGAATCTGGGGTTATGCAATAAAGGTATATTCGACGTGATGATGCATCAGCAGGACAATAGTAATTTATATTAGTCGTACATTCGGCATATGTTGGTGTTGTAGATGCATCCAGACCGTCGCAAGCATGCGTATCACATGTAGTTGTCATGAAATATATTGCATGTAAGTTTAAAGACGAAACGCAAATACCGTTGTTTTTTAAACCGCTTGCACAGCAATTTCCAAAAGAATCGCGAACATTCGTTTGACAGAAATTGGTAATTGTTGATGTGACATTTATAATCTGGCTTTGTCGTGTAGGTATGCCACAATCGCTTGTAGCATTGTTTGCAGAATATAACAATTGACAAGTCCTGTTTATATCGCGTTCATAATTAATCGGGCAACCGTATGTGCTACAACTATCGATTATATTTTGTGCATCTGTATTTGTGTTAATCGCAAACCACGAAAGCAAAGTTGAACCATTATTTGGTATCAATATTTTATTAGATAAAATTGCATCAATACTATTATTGTTCAAAGTATTTGCAAAACTTGCATCTGTCGTTATCAAAGCCGAGTCGTTACGCGTTTCGCAATTTCCCCAGATTTGTTCTGCGATTAAACAAGCAATATCATCATCATCACATAATGTAGGTGGTAAAACATCTTCACAGGTTGGGTCACTTGTTGCATCACACTGACTATATGGTGTGGTTGGTGCATACAAAGAATTATAGTAGTTGATACGATTGCTGATGATTGGCAACGAATTCATATTGTTCAGGTTATCTGCACCCCGGACACAATTTAACACTTCGTTCCAACAGGCGTCTCTTTTCAGAATTGCGATACGATTGCTGGATGTTGTGTTCGTGCAAAGTGCGAAATTCCCAGATGTGCCATTGCATTTTTGAATGATGCAATCGCGCCCAATTTGTGTGCAAGTATCGATAACAGATTGATATGTTATATCCGTGGATATACCAGAAACACCAGTCGACCAAGAATTATAAAAATCGTCAACATTCATCAAAGTGACACAAGAATTTTGTATGTTGCTGCACATTTCGTTCGCGGTTTTGTCTGCGATTACACTGAACACAGATAGCGCGCGTGAATCAAATTCAGATAAATCGTTCAGCGCACTTGTTTTACATTCTGCAACCAGTTTTGTACAACTTTGTCTGACTTCTTCCAGTTTGGCTTTCTGGGCCAATTTAATTTGTGATAGCGCATCATCCAAGAATTCCTTCCAGATTGTATCAGCGATGTCTTGGCATTGTTTGATTGCGGGTTCAAGGAATTTTTTCTTTGATTTCAAGAAATTGACGAATTTTTCATTTTGTGGCAGGGTGGACCATTTTTCATCGCCAGTCGGTTCTTGCAGCAGGTTTGCCAAATTAGATAGATTTTCAGACAAAAATGCCTTGCCATTTGATGGGTCAATATATTCCCCGGTCATATCAAGACATTTGTAAAGATTTTCCCCACAAACAGATGTGTTGGATAATTGTTCCAAAATTTTTTTCTTGCAAGTTAATGTGTCATCAGAGTTTCTTTCTTGATAGATATTTAATCGTGACATATCAAGCAAAGCACTGCTTTCGTGGACTTTTTCTATTACTTGGTTATGCAAAGTGGCATAAGATTTTTCAACAGTATTACAGTCCTGTTGTATGGTTAGTTTATATCCATCTTGGGCAATTTTTAATTCATCATCAGTGCAAACTTCCTTTGCCATTTCAACACATATCGGGCGCGCTGCATTGTACAAATCAAGACCGTTCTTGGATGTTGTAGCGATTCCACCCAATGCATCAACATCATCCCACGCGCTGTCCAAATTTAAGTCCCAAGACAAAGAAGATATTTCATTTCCAATTTTTGAATTACTAGAAGAATCAAGTGCCTTGGTTATTTTTTGTAATGTTTTTTCAGAATCTGATCTGTCTTTGATATTGAACGCAGTTTCACCTTCGGTTGCGACATTTATTGCGGCAGCATCTTTTTTATCCATGCTGACCGTTAAAAGCCGTTGATTAAATTCCAACATTTTATCTTCGGCTTTGTTCAGTTGCTTTTTTATACTATCGAATTCGTGAATTCGTGAAGAACATGCGCATCGCCGCAGGTTAGCATCTTTGTTAGCACAAAATTCATCCATACATTCATAATACACAGTTTTACATCTGGAATAATCTGCATTTTTGATGTTTTCCATTTTTTCAATGTTCAATGGTTTTGTCGTTGCGCGTGATTTTACGGTTGTTGTGGAACGCGTGCTGACTGTGGGTTTACGCGTAGCAGTTGTGCGCGCCGCAGTGTTTGTATTTGACACACGCGCAGTCACATTTTTTGCGGGGGTTGCAGTTGTAGTTCGCGATTTTAAATTTTGTGTTTGTTGTGATGATGTTCGATTGGTAACGCGTTGTTGGGTTGCTTTTGTGGCGGTCCTTGCATTTTTTTGTTGTGGTGTTTCAGATTTTGTATCGGACGCCACGGAACGATTTGTGGATGATTTTGTGGAAACAGTGGTTGTTTGATTTCTTTTTGCCGCGCGCGCGACATCGGAATTGTCGGCAAATGTCGTCTGGGATACAGACAAACCAAGGCATACAGCGAAAAACAGTATTATCCTTTTCATTCCTTTTAATATATGTTAGCAAATTTATATTTTTTGGGGCAAGAAGATTTTTTGTTTTTCATGGTGTTTTCGAATTAAAAATTTTCCCTTGCGCGGGGCTGTGAAAGATAGTATAATACAACATAATAAAGAAAGGGGAATTCACACGATGAAATTTGCTAATCGTATATTCTTGGTGTTGGGCGCAATGTCCGTGTTTTCACTTGTTCAATTCGATGCAATGGGGGTCGCTTATGACGGAAGGGCCGATTGTACATCTAACGCAACTCCTGGATATTATTGCCAAAAAGCGGGCAAAAAGCCGGCATGTCCAGTCGGGTGCTATTGTCCTGGGGGTGTTAAGACCGCTGTTGGTGATAATAGCCAGAATTTTGGGCAAGTAAAATCTGCATGTGAAAACCATTGGTCGGGTGAGGTAAAAGCTTATTTAGAAGCTAGGGGAATATATTATTGTCCAGATGATTTTCCTACTACCGCAACTTCAACCTCATATACCAGAGGTCAATGTAAAACAAAAGGATCACCAGTGATTTACCTTGAGTCTGGGGCAGCGGACTGTACCAATACACCAGAAGCGGGTGAATATTGTAAAACCGCTGGGACTCATAATTCTTGTCCGTCTGGATGTTATTGTCCTGGGGGTAGTAAAGAGGCAGCAGGAACAGATATTAATGTAGGCAAAGCTTGTACAAAAGGAAATACGTTCTATCCTTCTCGGTTAAATCTTGCAAATGTATACAAGTGTCCTGACAGATTCCCGTTTTCTGATTCTGGTGCCAAAGG
The DNA here is from genome assembly GCA_902771095.1 of uncultured Pseudomonadota bacterium. Classification (GTDB taxonomy): domain Bacteria; phylum Pseudomonadota; class Alphaproteobacteria; order Rs-D84; family Rs-D84; genus Enterousia. The sequence continues at coordinate 601 of CACXVH010000033.1, read as the reverse complement.
CATTAATGAGTGTTACGATATATATAATACGACTGACAAATTGCATTATAAACAGCTTAATTGTGGTGTGGGTAAATATTTGCCAAAGTTGGCCGAAGAGTGTAGCACTTGTCCAGAGGGGTATCGTTGTCCTGGAACTGGTTTTCGAAAACATTGGCTTCCATCTAAAGATGAAGATAAAGGGTTATATAAGTGTGCCGATGGTGAAACAGCAAACGACGATCATACTGCATGTGTGTCAAGCAGTAGCGGTGGTGGTGGCGGGAATCCCGGTTGCAATTATACTGTGACATACAGAAACAATTATCCTATTTCAAATATTGCCAGTGTAACTGCGAATGATTTACGAGCAGAGTTATCTGCTATGGATGTTGAAGATTATACGGAATATGTACCTGCAGACTTTAATAGTGTAAATCGTCCCGTGGCAACACAAAACAGTCAAACAGGGCTTTGTCAGGGCGCCTCTGTGACTTTACGTAATGCTCCGACTGCTCCAAATGGTTATACTTTTAATTATTGGGATTGTAGAAGTATCGGGCATAAGATGCCTGGTGAAACATTTAACATGCCAGCAGGAAATGTAATCTGTACTGCCCAG
>CACXVH010000032.1 GCA_902771095.1 uncultured Pseudomonadota bacterium | reverse complement strand
CAAATGCCAAGCAATGCAACAACGATAACAGCCGCCGCAATAATGCCCATTTTTGAATATTTTTTTAATGCTGGATTTAATTCTTTTGTTTGTGCCATTTTTACTTCCTTTGTTTTATTGGTTAACTGACCCGAATATAGCAAGATTTGTATAAAAAATCAATGATTATCTGGCGGGGCTTAATCTTATTTCTACACGGCGATTCATCAATCTTCCCGTATCATCTTGGGCGGCGATTGGTCGCGCAGCCCCGCGCCCAACAATAAACATACGCGATGTAGAAACATTATGTTCTGAAAAATAAACACCAACGCGTTCTGCCATATCCAGCGACAAAGCGTATGCAGCATTTTTATCCTTCATAGAATCTGTGTATCCAGCGATTTCAAAGAAAGTCGCATTATATTTATTCAATATTTTGGAAATTGTTTTTAATGTGTCTGCGCCATCAACAGATATATCTGCAACATCTGGTTTCATAATCGCATCACGCACCAATATAACAACAACATCTGTTCCTGCGCGCTGAACAGAAAGACCTGGTTTGCGCAAAGCATCATATAATTCATATTCCAGATTCGTCATGTAATTAACCAGCACAGCATTATCTATGTTATTTTTATCGCCGTATTGCATTTTGCCAGACAGTTTTCCACTTTGAGTAATAACTTTGCCACCGTGTCCCATGTATACAGGCAATTTAGCGGTCTTGGCAGATTCGGTCATATCCATAAATGATGCGCCATACAAATATTGATTCCATGTGTTTCTGTCTGGGCTGTGATATTGAATACATCCAGACAACACAATTGAAAAAGTAATAAAAATTATTTGTTTTATTTTCATATTTTATTCTGCGAAAAATGATATAATGTTACCACCTGTTTTAAGACAATACGAAGCATCCGCATTGTCATATCCGTTGATATTCAAATGTGTCACCCAATTAAACTTTTTAGTTGCAAAATATGCACATTCATCAAAAGACAAATCGACCAAATTAATTGAAAATTCTGTGCCATCTAAATTACTTGTCACAGACCAACCGGTTCCACCCGCAGGTGCGCGGTCATTATTGATAACACCTGCCTCTATCAGATAATCAATGGATACATTTGTATATCCAGAATACCCCAGTAAAATGTGGGTTTTCTGTGCGATATCTTTTAATTCTTCGCTGGCAATAAGTCGCTTTTGTTTTTCGTTCGTTGAATGATACATGCTGTATGTTGCAGATATCATAATTGCACCAATTGCCAAAACCCCGATAATTTCTATTAGTGAACGTCCAAGTTGCTCTCTCATCTTTTTGCCCTTTGGTTATTATTTAGATACACCTACTATTTCTGCACCTTCGAATAAATTCATCGCATCTGCCACCATCGGGTCAGCAGTTATTTCTGATTTTTTATGTTCGGAAATTGTTTCTTTGTGCGGGTCTTCGGTTGTTATTTCCAACGTCCAATTTTTTCCAGTATTATCATGCAGCCACAGTGTTAATTTTTGTGAAAAATTCTTGTCATTTTGTCTGTCAAAATATTTTATTTTGTTGTCGCCAAATTCGATAATTTCCAGATTAGAACTGACATACGAATAAAGCAATAATTCGCGTGCGTTTTGCAACGCATTAACCAATTCAGTCGCGCTTTTTATATCAATATATTTTGATTGTTCTTTGACAACAGGTTTCGTTGTTTCTGCTTTTTTTTCAGATTCCACAGAATTTTGTTTTAACAATTCTGGGATAGACGGCATATCTGCAATATGCATCAAGCGAACAATCAACATATCAAAACATTGTTTTTGATTACTGGATGCCTGTAATTCAGGAACAGCAGCAACCATAACCTGCCACATGCGGGAAAGCGTATTCAAAGATATCGTTTCGTTTATTTTCTTTATCGTTTCGCGTTGGTCCGCAGTATATGGCGAAGATGAGGCATCCTGTAATCGAAGCGATGGATACATCCGTGTTGCCCAATGTGTCCATTCCATCATGTCATTAAGCAACATTGTTAAATCTGCGCCATTAGCATAAATTTCATCCAATTTATTTAATGCTGCACTTGTATCGCCAGACAAAACCGTTTTCATAAAATTAACAACTGTGCCACGGTCAGTGCGTTTTAACATATCAAGAACCGCACCTTCGTCAACGCGTCCGCCTGTTTGTGCAATCGCTTGGTCCAAAAGTGATAAACCGTCACGCACAGAACCATCCGCTGCGCGTGCCAATAATTCATTTGCTTCGTCTGATAAAGTGATTTTTTCTTGTTCTGCAACCCATGCAAAATGTTTTTTTAATGTTTCAACCGGAACGCGTGCCAAATCAAATCGTTGACAGCGCGATAATATGGTCACAGGAACCTTTCTTATTTCTGTGGTCGCTAATATGAAAATTACATGTGCTGGCGGTTCTTCCAATGTTTTTAACAACGCATTAAAAGCGCTGGTTGATAACATATGAACTTCGTCAATAATATAAACCTTGTACCGGGCATTTGTTGGACGATAAAGCGCCGCATCCAAGATTTCACGCATATTATCAACCCCAGTATGTGAAGCAGCATCAATTTCCATAACATCAATATGCTGACCCGCCGCAATCGCACGACAATTTTCACACACGCCACATGGCGAAGATGTCGCCTTGTCCGAAGATAAACAATTTAATGCCTTGGCCAAAATGCGGGCGGTGCTGGTTTTTCCAGTCCCGCGAATACCTGTAAAAATATATGCGTGTGCGATGCGCCCAGTATTGATTGCAGTAGTCAAAGTTTTAACCAAAACATCCTGACCAATCAGGGTTTCAAAATTTTGACTGCGATATTTGCGCGCTAAAACAGTATAGTTATTTTCCATGATGCTTCCTTATGCGAAAAGCATAGCAAATAAATATACGATTTCAATTAAAAAACAATTAATTTTTATTTTAAATTTGTAATGAAATCAGGAAAGCCAATTTCTTCTTCTTCTGATGTGTCACCTGAATCTGAATTTTCGGTGTTTTCTGTAATTTCTTCAACCGCAGCATTTTTGTCTTTTGGGTCACGCAAAGAATCAATTTTGATTTGTTCTTCGTTTGCGATACGACAGTAATGTTCCGCCGCTTGTAATAAACGTTCGCGTTCTATTTCATCACTGGTTTGACGCGCCTGGTCGATATATTGTTTCCTTTTCTGACGCCATTTATGACAGCGCTGAATCATCTGTCCCACAGGGGTTTGATTTTTTTTAGTAGCCATTTTCTTTTCTTTTTTTATGGAAATACTTCTTCTCAACCAAGTGACAATTTATATCATCACTTAATGTTTCAACAGTTTGTATGTTATAACATCTTAAAACTGATTGCAATAATTTTTTTCAGTTGCTATGCTTATGGGTGTAGGAGGGAGATTTTATTTGAAAAATCAACGCGGTAATTTCTTGTTACAGGCATTGTTGGCATTAACATTAGTTTTTGCGTTTATGCCTTTTTTTGCAAACAGATTATCTTCCAGAGATTTTGCAACACAAATGTATACTGCCACAGAACAAATAGAAACCGCCTATAATGCGGCCCGTATATATTTGCGTGAAGAAAAAGATAAATTGCCGTATAAAAAACAAGAATTATCTGGAAATGCTTTCGTAGATGTCTTGGAACACTATGGATTGCCGCTGGGTTTCGTCCCGGAAACAAATTTCAAACAAAAACTATCATTGGTTGTTGATAAAAATCAAGATGGTATAAGAAGTTATATAAAAGTTGAAGGTGGAAATCTATCAAAAATACAAATGGCAGAATTGGCACGCAGAATCGGTTTTTATGCTGCGCTAACCGGTTCTGGCATAGAAGTAACTATACCCATAGATACAATGTATTCTGATATCGTATCAAAAAAAGAAACAGATCAAAATGTTGGCTTTTTGGCTGAACTTGATATGAACAATAATTCTATGGACAATGTTGGTGTTTTATTCGCCAGGAATGGTGTTTTTGAAACAGGGCAATTTACTACATTGGTTCTTTATGGTGTAGAATCAAGTCGTGACGGAACAAACAAAATATCTGATTTGTATGCAAACAGGACTGTGTTCCAAAGCGCGGATGGTGGTGCTGCATTATCTTTGTCGCGTGGTGAATTAAATGTTAGTGATTTATCTTTGCGAACGATTTCTAAATTTGGAACTGCTGGGGGATTTGAATCTAATTCTGCGGCAGTTTATGAATTTTCTATGAGTGAAGGTAAAACAGGTTTTACCGGCCCCTCTGATTGGCAGGTTCATGGGTCTGTTCGTGCTGATAATTTTAGTTTTGTGACAGATAGATTAGATATCGGTTCTTATATTGATGCTTCGCGTGGTCAAGATGTTTACATAGATTCAAATACTTTGTCATACAATACAAAAATGGGGATAGAAGTTAAAAATATATATGCAGCAAATATATCTTTAAGGGACCAAACTTCGTATGGGTTGTTAAATGGTCAGACCGGTTCTTTGTTGATTGACATAAGACCAGCAGGAACATCTTTGTTACCTGATGTTTACATAGACACTATTAACAATGATTCTTTTGAAATTATCGAAAATGCTAGAAATACAGACGGCAGGACGGTTTCTTGTAAAGATATTATAACTGGTCTTGATGAAGTGTATAACAGTAAATCTTTGGCTCAGAATATTATTTGTCAGTATGTTTTCTGGCAAAGATTAGAAGCAAGAATAGATATAAAACAATGTTTAGAAAGTGGCAGAAATGACTGTTTATAAAAAATATTTTAATCGTGCAGAAAAATTAGAACAACGCGGTGCTACCATGACAGAAGTTGTCTTGGCGGTAGCGGTGGTTGTGGCTGTTACACCGTTTTTATACAGTCAAATTATTGATATGTCGCGTGAAACATCTGATATAGCGACTGCAAATCAAATAGTTAATTTGCGTGGCGATATTATAAATTTTCTGCGTATAAACCAGCCACAATGGGATGATGTTGCGGAAATAAAAATGACCGAAGAACAAATCGCAGAAATTGCTCCAAAGGCGCACAGTGGTTTCATTGATAGATACAAGGTAAACGGTGCAGAAATTACGGATGTTTATTTGGCTTTTGATATGGGATTGCCTGATTACAGGGTTGCAAATATCGCGAAACAAATCGGTGAAGATGCTGCGGTTATTCGTGAAGATGGAATTGCATATTCTCAAAGTTGGGCTGTATCTGCCCCAGAAGATTTTTATGTTGGCGATTTGATTTATAAAATAACTCGTGATTTCGAAGGTGCAGATAAATCAAAATTTTTGCATCGCGGGACGATGGGTGAAGACAACTTAAATCAAATGAACCGTGATTTGCATTTGAACAATTATAATGTTTTTAATGTCAGCACTATTGATGGTGATTCTGCAAGGATTGTAGATGTTGATGCTGTATATTTGAACGCAGATGTTATTGATGCGAACAGTGTGTATTTTTCTTCTGGCGCAAATATGAACTCTATGAATATGGCGGTTGGTTCTATGCGTGTAACTGGGGATACAAACGGATTTAAAATGATACGCGCAGATATGTTAAATGGTAATAAATATACCACCAATGGCAGATTAGTTGTGGATAGGGCGACAATCGGAAATTCAATAAATGTGTCTAATAATTTAATTTTAAAATCAACTAGTGCGCAAAGGATAAGTGGTTTTGGTGGTATATCTATGGGAAAATTATTAACACCATATTTGTCTGCTACGGATATAGTGTTTTTTGAAAATTTTGGTATAACGGTTTCTGGGGAATTACTTTTAACGGGTGATGCGCCGTTGAAAATAGGGTCTTGGTTATTTCCCACGACAACACCGCCATCGTTTTCAAAGTTCATATTGACACGCGCGACAATACCATCTGTTCCAGATGCGTCAGAGTTTAAAAAAATAATGCAAAAAGATTGGCAGAATAGATAATGATTAAAAAGAATTGTTCTTTTGTTTGTCGTAAATCACAGTATGGTGGAATGCTGGTTGAATTGATGATGACCATAGCATTGGCTACGATAATTATTCCTTTTGTGTTTCGTTATCAACAAACAGCAGTAGAAAGGGCAAGAAATGTCGCGATAACAAGACAAATGGAAAATGTTCAAACAGCATTGGAAAGATATATTGTTGAAAATAAAACAGAACTGATGAAGCCAAAGGGTAAAAATATATCGCGTGTAAGAATAGGTGATTTGGTTAATTATGGTTTACCAGAATATATCGCCGAAACTTATGGGGAAGATTATCAATTGCGTATTTTGAAAACAGCAGATAAAAATAATAAATCTATATTACAAGGAATTATTATTTTATCAAATAATGAAATTACACCGATGCGCACACGGGAAATAGTGAATTTAGGTGGTGGACAATTCGGTTTCATCGAAGGTGATATGACATATGGTGGTTTTGGCGCTTTTCATGGGAATACACATGATTTTGGTATCACAGATACCAAGGGATTGATTGGTATGACATCAACTATGCGTGGGAATACTGAATATTTATGGCGATTACCTTCTGAAAACGAAAGTGATGCGACAATGTTATCGCCATTAAATCTTGATGGACATGATATAACCAAAGTAAAATTTTTAAATGCATCCAAAGCGCAATTTGAAGAAAAGTTAAAAGTTAGCCAGATCGTAGCAGATTCTTTGATGTTTTCAAATCGTGCGAGTGTGGATGCCATATTTGCTTCGAATACAGCAGTTGTGAATGGCGCTTTTACATCAGATTCAAGAACATTAAATGTTGGTGGCATATTAACTTTGGCGGATTCGGGAAAGTTTTCTTCATTTTATACAAATGATTTGTATGTGAATAATTTGAATTTAAGTGGTTTTTCGGTAA
>CACXVH010000031.1 GCA_902771095.1 uncultured Pseudomonadota bacterium | reverse complement strand
ATCTGTCGTCATTGATTATTATGACTGCTTTGCGGCGCAGTTGTTTTAATTGTTGGTCTGCGATGGTTGATGCCTTTTTAAATTCTGCATTTTGTTTTATTATTGTATCCAGATTTTTATATTCCTTGCCTTTCTTTTCACTACATATCAAAACGGTAGAGCCGTCTTTGACTGGTGCCCAAGTAAGGACTGGCAATCCGGAAATTTTGTTTCGAATTTCTTCTGATAATTCGTAATGCATAGCGGTTATTTTTTGTGGATAGCCACCCAAATCTTCAACCATTTTTTCTGCGGCATCACAACTTTTTGGTTTGGTAAGTTTTTGTGCAATATCATCAGGAACATCAGTAAGGCGAATCAAAGTCATCTCTATTGGTAATCCGTGTTCGCGTGCGATTGCAGATTTTTCTTCGGCGATATCAGATTTAGAAACTTCAACTGTTGGGATGATTGTTTTTGCAACCATAACCTGCCACGCGATATCTGCGCGCACCGCAAGGCGCGCCATAGACCGCGCAGTTGGACTTAGTTCACCCAAATTCATCCGTTTTAATTCTTTATCTGCATCCTTGTCTGTTGGTTTGACATTGAATTTGGATGCATAATCTAACTTTACATAATCGTCAATAATGTTTTGAAATGCCTGTTTGCGATTTGTGGTCGAAGTTTTACCCTGACGCGCCATTAATTCTGTGCGTGCGGTTATATCAGAATCAGTTATTGGATTTCCATTAACAGAACCAACCACCGTTGCACCATTTGCGAATTCAGCGCTAAAAAATAATGTTGTTAAAATAATAAATATTTTTTTCATCACCCTTTCCTTTGTTAATAGTGTTGTCCGTCAATACTCATACCGAATTTAAATCTGTAAGTAGTATTTCCAGTGTATTCATATTTAATAGTATTATCACGACGGTATTCAAGCGAAAAATGATAGCATGGATGTTCATAATAAATTCCACCAGAATGTCTTTGAACCAAATGGTCGTACGCATTATAAATCACAGAACCTGCAATACGAAGTCGATCTGTCAAAGGTATTCCTGCGCCGGCAGAAACTTCGTGTGTATTTTTGTCTGATGTTGAAAACACATCAATAGGTTGTGTATCCCAGATATGTCCGACACTTAAATAATATCCACTTTTTCCAACATAAAGAGAATTTTCAATATGACTTAGCCCAAGGTCTTCGCGGTCGAAACGAAAACGGCTTGCTATTTGAAAATACTTTCTTGAATAAGCAATTCGTCCGACATAATCAGAAAAACCGTTTCTGAAACCGTTGTCGTTAAAATCTTTATCTTTGGAATCAGTATTAAAATCATATGTTTGACCCAAAAAAACTTCAATATCATGGTTTTCATTAAAAGCAGCCCATCTTGCCCCATAATCAATAAAATTACCATTTTCCCAAACATCTAAACCTGCAAATCTGTTGTCTGAAAACAGTGTCGTGTCAGATAAAAAACGTCCCGCAGAATCATTGTTTACCGCGAATACAGCATCTTTATCTGAATGTTCCATAATTGTTAAACGCGCACGCGGTTCGATAATATAGGTCCAAGTGTTTTTTATACTATACAAAGGCAATCCCCATTCAACATAACCATTTGGCAAGAAGCGTGATTTTATCCCAGAAAAAGAATCTTTTTGTTGACCGTCTTCGTATATAGATGTTTTATAAAAATTATAAATGTCGTAACGCGCGGCAACACTAGCAGTAATTCGATTCCCGCCCCATAATGTCCATGGGGAAATTACGCGCGCCTCACCGATAACGCGTTGACTGTTCGCATCATCACCAGATACACCCAAAATATCCCCTGATAAAGAAAGATAAGTCTCTTTGAAAAATGGGTCTGTTTGGTATGTCCCGCGAATATTAGGCAATATATTGCCAGAAACAGAATGTTGTGTCCCGTGTGCTTGACGAAGTTCTTGGAAAATATGAGTGTCTGCAACAACATAACTTGTTTGACCAAATAATTCCAATTTTGCCCCAGAATCTAAATACGGTTGATTGTCATAAAAATCATATTTCTGTAAATATGTTTTGTCAGATGTTCGTGCGATATAAACATACGCGCGTGCATTTTCGCCCAATTCTATTTTGTCGTTATTATAAATGTGCCAACGATTTTCGCCCGCTTTGTTATGGGTAAACGACCCCTTGGTTCTAAATTCGCTGTGGTGCAGATTTAATCTGTGTTCCGCCTGAAACAAAGGATTTTCCTTGGTCAAATACGAAAAAGTGGTCGTTAAATCGTGCGTGTTTGAAAAGTTGATATAAAAAGGTATATTGATTTGTAATCCCATATCATTTGTAGAATTAAAACTGGGGTTCAAAAATCCAGTTTTATATTTAACCGATGGGTCTGGCATTTCATAATACGGCAACCATAAAATAGGAAAAGTATCATTGTATATCCAGAATGAAGCATTATGAAAATACAACATTTTTTCATTTGAATCATGAATTACTTTTTTACTGAAAATTTCCCACGCGTTTCCATAATCATCACACCCATCACATGCAGTAAATTCAGCATTTCTAGCAACTGTTTCTGCGCCATCGCGATTTATTTCTTCTGCGCTGATATAAACATGTTTTCCAAGCCATAATTCTATATCGTTCGTAGAAACAGAATTTTTATCTTTGGATATAGTCAAATTATTTGATTTTACGCGTTGACCCGAAGCATTTATCATTTCTGTATTACCAGATGCCTTAATTTCTTCTGTTTTGACATTGTATTCAATCACATCAGATTTTATTGTTTTTGCCTCGTCCATATTGACACCCAATGCCAATGCAAAGGTTGGTAAAATACAGATTGATAAAAATGATATAAAATATCTCATTTTTTTAATAATAAACCAACTAAGCCCACTAATACAATTAAAACTCCAAGTGCAACAAGAACGACATCAGTTAAACTGTCCACCATATTAGACACAGACATATATGATGCCATAATAATTGCCATCGCCAATACGGCAAGTGCCGGTGCAAAGCTGGCGCGCCTGCGCAAAAGTGAAGTTTTTAATAAAATCAAAGTGCAAACAATCGCCAAAATTAAATTCATAAATGGATTGATTAAACGAGTACATATTTCAACCAAAGTTAATTTGTGTTGCCTGGTGTTGTCTTGCGAAGACACAGATTTTAATAGTTCAGATGTTGGAATACGACGAACCCTAAAAGACATATCAGCATCATTTTCTACTAAGTTTAAATCCATATCCAAACTATCGAAAGTACCAGTCGTGAAACCGTTTTTTCCAGACATTTGTAGCGAGCCATTGTTTGTCACAATAGATAAACCATGAACTGTGGATACTAATTTCCCGCGTTCTGCAAACACCATCATCTGATTTTTTTCTTTGCGCGTGTCGGATATCATCAGTTGATTCAAATCATTCCCAGAAACATTATCCACATAAACAACCAACCCATTCGCAAGTTTTGTAAAAGCGCCTTCTTGTAATTTCAAATGCGCCAAACCATAACGCAAATTCCATTGTGTGCTGTAAAACAAAGATTGACTACTTGGCACAATCCAAATATTCAAAATCAAATGTAATATTGTCAAAACAGCAGCGAATTTTATGGCGGGCTTTGCAATCTGCCACGGTGATAGACCAGATGCCGCCATAACGGTCACTTCGTTTTCAGAAATCATTTTGTTATAGATAAAAATTATGGTTATGAAAGTGACGAACGGCACAATAATAGAAATTATAAACGGAATCATAAGCGAGGTCAGGTATACAAAACTGGAAAAATCAACACCATATGTCAATAAAAACTTCATCATAGTCATGATTTGCATCATCCACGCAACACCAACCAGGATAAGCAATAACATGACAAATATACCAAGCAGTTGATTCCTAAAATATCTGTTAATAATCTTCATAAGACAAAGTATAAAGCCCAAAACAACAACCGTCAAGCAACAATACTAATATCACAATTTTTCCCTTGCGTTTTGGCGATTCGTGGTTCATAATAAGGACATGTTCTTAAAAAAGTTTTAAGAGCGGGGTTGAAGAACCCCGCTCTTTCGATAAAAGGCAATTAAAAAATTAAGGAGAAAGCAAATGTCTTTTGAATCTATGCCGCGTCAGGATTTATTATTGGCCATCGATTCTTTGGCCCAAGAAAAAATGATAGACCGTGAAACTGTTATTGAATCGTTGGAAGCCGCCATCGCCAAAATCGCAAAACACAAATATGGCGAAGAATTTAATATTGTGGCTGAGATAGACCGTAAAAACGGTGCTATTCATGTGAAAAGATTGTTCGATGTTATTGAATCACCTGAATCTGTCGGCGAGGAATATGATGCAAATAAAATGTTGACTGTGCAACAGGCAAAAAAATATTCAAGTAATCCAGTCGTTGGCGATGTGGTCGAAGATATGTTGCCAGAACCTGAATTTGGTCGTATGGCTTTCCAAACTGCGCGTCAAATTATGTCTGCGCGTGTCCGGGATGCTGAAAAAGGCAGACAATACGAAGAATTCAAAGAAAATATCGGTGATATTGTTAACGGTGTTGTTAAACGCATCGAATTTGGCAGTGTTTTTGTTGATATCAACGGCAAAGCCGAAGGTTATATTAAAAATACTGAATTAATCCCAGGTGAAAGATTGGCTGTGGGCGACAGGGTACGTGCTTTGATTATGGATGTTGTGCGTTCTAATTCTGGCCCACAAATCTTTTTAACCAGAACACATCCATTGTTTATGGAAAAATTGTTCACCCAAGAAGTGCCAGAAATTTACGAAGGTGTAATTAAAATTAAATCTGTATCACGCGCACCGGGGTCACATGCTAAAATCGCAGTGGAAACTTTGGACCCATCGATTGATGCTGTTGGTATGACTGTGGGTATCAAAGGGACACGTATTCAACCTGTGATAAACGAATGTCATGGTGAAAAAATTGATGTTATTTTGTATTCCGAAGACCCTGCGGTATTCATCGTTAATGCGATGCAACCGGCCAAGGTCGCAAAAATTATCGTTGATGAAGATACACATACTGCGGCAGTCGTTGTCACCGAAGATCAACAATCTTTGGCGATTGGTCGTCGTGGACAAAATGTCCGTTTGGCTTCCCAATTAACTGGCTGGAACATTGATGTTATGAGCGAAGCCGAAGAACAAGAACGTCGTGCCAAAGAATTCAAAGAAAAGACAGAATTATTCACATCTGCGTTGGATGTTGATGATACAATTGCACAATTGTTAATCACAGAAGGTTTCAGAACTATTGAAGAAATTGCCTATGTTGAACGTGCTGAATTAGAATCTATCGAAGGATTTAATCCAGAATTAGCATCTGAATTACAAAATCGTGCAAAGGCATATTTGGCAAAAATCGAACAAGATTATTTCGACAATGGACATAAAATTGGTATGAGTGATGATTTATTGAAATTTGATTTCATTAAACGTCCAATAATTATGAAACTTGGCGAAAACGGGATAAAATCTTTGTCTGATTTGGCAGACCTGGCGTCTGATGAATTGGTTGAAATCTTGGGCGAAGATAATATGTCGTTGCGTCTTGCGGACCGCGTGATTATGAAAGCGCGTGAATTGGCTTATGGCATTGTCCCGGAAGAAGATGCAGAATAAAAGAGAATAAATTAACCAAAGGTTAAAATATGGCAACATTAACACTTGGAAAATCAGTAACAATTGATGCAGTGCAAAGCAAAAAAGGCGATGCGGTCTTTGTTGAACGTCGTCGCCGTATTGTTGCACCAGGCAGCAAGGAATTACGCGAAGAACCTAAAAAAGTTGAAACTGTGCGCAGTGCAGCGGATGAAAAATTGCGTGCTGTGTTGGCTGCGGCTAAGGCACGGGATGAGGAACGTAAAAAACGCGAAGCCGAAGAAGAAGCCGCACGCGCTGCGCGTCAGGCAGAAATCGAACGCGAAAATCGCGAATACGAAGCAGTCAAAGAACAACTGGCTCAACGCGAAAATGCCGAAGAACAACCATCTCCAGAAGAAGTTGTTAATGTTCCTGTGCGTGAAAATACCCACGAAGCGAAAAAGAATAATTTTTCGCAACAAAATCATAATAATCGCCACAATGATGATGACGATGATAATGGTTTTCGCGGTGGTAAACAAAATCGCTTTAAAAAAGATTTCCAAAAAGGCGGTAAAATTTCTATTCACGATATTGTTATCGGTGGTGGCGAAGATGATGATGACGATGAAATCGGATTGCGTGGTGCAAATCGCAGACGCAGCGAAGCATCATTAAAAAGATTTCGCGAAAAAGCACGCGCTGTATTTACTGCACCACAAAAGGTGGAACATGTTGTCACATTGGGGGATACAATCACTGTCAAAGATTTGGCGGCGGCGATGGCTGAAAAAGTTGGTAATGTTATCAAAAAATTGATGGAAATGGGGATGATGGCTTCACAAAATCAATCTATTGATGCAGATACTGCGGAATTGGTTGCGGGTGAATTTGGGGCAACTGTTAAACGCGTTGTTGTGAAACCTTATGCCGATATTTTGGAACAGCAACCAAACCCAGAAAGATTACAATCGCGTTCTCCGGTTGTGACAGTTGTGGGACATGTTGACCATGGTAAAACTTCATTGCTTGATGCGTTCCGTAATGCAAATGTTGCAGCGGGCGAAGCCGGCGGAATTACTCAGCATATTTCTTCGTATGAGGTTAAAACAAAATCTGGTGCGATGATAACTTTCTTGGATACACCGGGTCACGAAACATTTACAGCAATGCGTGCGCGTGGTGCGCAAATTGCAGACATTGTTGTTTTGGTTGTTGCGGCTAATGATTCAATTATGCCACAAACAATAGAGGCAATAAATCACATTCGTGCGGCCAAGGTTCCATTTATTGTCGCAATCAACAAATGTGATTTACCAGAGGCAGACCCAATGCGTGTAAAAACAGACCTTCTTCAACAAGAAGTTCAAGTCGAAGAAATGGGTGGCGATGTTCAATGTGTTGAAATATCTGCGAAAACTAAAATGGGCTTGGACAAACTAGAAGACGCAATTTTATTACAAGCAGAAATTATGGATTTAAAGGCCGACCCAGATATGTTGGCTTCTGCTTATGTGGTCGAAGCGAAAATGGAAAAAGGTCTTGGTGCTGTTGCAACAATTTTAGTGCGTCAAGGGACTGTGTTTGTGGTTGGTGAAACATTTGGACGCGTGCGCGGTCTTATTAATTCAAGCGGTGTTCGCGTGAAAAGTGTAAAGCCAGGTCAACCAGCGATGGTTTTGGGATTGGAATCTGTCCCCAGTGCAGGTGATGAATTACATGTTATGGAAACCGAAGCGCAAACAAGGGAAGTTGCGGCCTATCGTATCCAAAAAGCAAAAGACAAAGCGAATGCTGTTAAACGTTCGTCATTGGAAGAATTGTTTGCAAAACGCGATGAAACCAAGAAGTTAACTTTGCCAATTATTTTGCGCGCAGATGTCCAGGGTTCTGTCGAAGCAATTTCTGATATGTTGCGTGGGTTTAATTCGGAAAAGGCGGGTGTAGAATTATTATCTGCCGGTGTTGGTCAAATTACCGAAGGCGATATAAGATTGGCGACTGCATCTGGTGCTGTTATAATCGCGTTTAATGTGCGCGCTGATTCTGCGGTGCGTGACATGGCGCGTAATAACGGTGTTGATATAAGATATCACAGTGTCGTTTATCGTATTACTGATGAAATCAAAGAAATATTGTCTGGAAAATTGGCACCTGAAAAACGCGAAACATTTATCGGTTATGCAGATGTTATTGCGCTGTTTACTGTGGGCAAAGGGACCAAGGTTGCAGGTTGCCGTGTCAGCGAAGGCACAATTAAAAAATCTGCATTCGTTCGTTTGTTGCGCAACAATGTCGTGATTTATGACGGTAAAATTGGTGAATTGCGCCGCGAAAAGAACGAAGTTAGCGAAGTATCTGGTGCGGGTGTCGAATTCGGTATGAGTTTTGATAAATATAACGACCTTAAAGAGGGCGACCGCGTCGAATGCTATGAAGTCCAAGAAGTCAAGGCACAATTATAAAACGATGATTTGGTGATACGAAAAACACCGGCATTTGCCGGTGTTTTTTTATGTTTTTTTATTTGATTTTTACAGGCCCTTTGGTGTATCCATTTTGACAGATGAAATCTTTTTATTTAATGCTTTGACCACTTCGTCTGTGATGTCCAAACCATTTGTGTTTGCGCCTGTGCGTGCCATACGACCATCAATTACCAAGTCCAATTTCTTCTTGGCAATAATTGCTTCGATAATTGGGTCCAAGTGTTTCTTTTGAATCGTGTTTAATGCTTCTTGATACGCAGATTCAATCGCCTGGGCATTTTCAGACAAATCGCGTTGGAATTGATTTACACGTTTTTGATAATCGACAACGCGTCTTTGCAAAGCATCTTGGGACAAAACATCCTGAGATTTTTCGATATCTGCTTTTTCTTTTTCAATTGCTTTTTGTTCTTTTTCCAGTTTTGATTTCAATTTATTTTCCAAACTTGCGCGTTGTTTGTGCAAATCTTCCAATACAGTTGCTTCGGTTTGAATTTTGTCCATGCTGAC
>CACXVH010000030.1 GCA_902771095.1 uncultured Pseudomonadota bacterium | reverse complement strand
ATTAATATCGCAAGCAAAACCATATGTCCCAAAACAGACATCATAATGTTTTCACTTTGAAATTGTGTTTTCTTTTTCATTATTTGTTATCAAGTTTTGTTCTTAAACCCACGCGTTGAAAACCAACATCTTTTAACTTACCCATCATAGACATAACCGCACCGTAATCAGCATGCGTATCGCCACTTAAAGTAATTGCCAAATTCGGATTCTCCCCACGCATTGCTATTGCACGCTTTACAATTTCATCACGTGGCAATCTTTGCTCTGACAAATAATAATTACCATGCGCATCCACACTTATTTGAATCGCATGATCGTTACCAGTCATCGCAGACCTTCCTGCGCGCGGCAGTTCTATATCAATACCAGATGTCATCAATGGAGTAGTCACCATAAACACTGCCAACAAAGTCGTCATAATGTCTATCATTGGTGTCAACGACATATTTGCATCATTAACATTTGAACGTCTTCTGGACATTTTTAATTCCCGTTTTTATTTATGTTTTAATTCTTTGACTTTGTCATCCAAAGTATCATATAAATCATCTGATTTTTTGGAAAAAACATTATATGCAATCGCCGCCGGCACAGCCGCAATTAACCCCAATGCAGTCGTCCCAAGCGCCACAGCCAATCCTGGTGCGATAACACCAATACTGACCGATTGATTAACCCCAATCGCCGAAAAAGAATCCATAACACCCCACACAGTTCCAAACAAACCAACGAACGGTGCAACATACGAAACCATAGACAGAAACCACAAATTCTTATCAAAAGGTCGTATTAACTTATCAACAATTGTATCCAAGTTATCCCCACTCTTTATAGAAACAGGGTGATGTTTTTGAAAATTCCAAAGACGAATCTTTTCAATTATCACCGCCCAAGACATTATACTGGCGGCAACCAAAATCAAAGACACAGAAAGCGTCATCAAATCACGTCCGCTAAACAAAGACAACAACGAAAAACTATTTTCCATTTATTAAACCCTCCCTTAAAAAGTTTTATTTTAACGCATTTATAATCTCATCTGGTATCGCTTTTGGGCGCATATCAGAACCTAAATACGCTATGGTTATATTCATTATAGCACAAATTTTATCACATTTCACGAATTTTTGTTCAATTGTTAACGAAGCCGCACCAATTTTTACAAAACGTGTCTCTACAACAAAATCATCACCCAAAAATAACGGATACATATATTTGATATTTAAATCACGCGCAACAAAACCAACATCACCATCTGGCGCTGGTATTTTTTTAGAAAAATCAAATCGTGCACGTTCTGCCACCTCAATATATCGTGCATGATACATTACACCTTCGGCATCAGAGTCCGCATACGCAACAGTAAAATTAAATTTATATACTTTTATCATAATGTTATCCGATAAAATTAAAGTTATTTTTCAAGTCCAAGATGTTTATATCCGCTTTCTGTCACAACACGTCCGCGCGGAGTTCTTTGAACAAACCCAAGCTGCATTAAATACGGCTCAATTACATCTTCGATAGTGTCCGCAGGTTCAGACAAAGCCGCCGCCAAATTATCAATTCCAACCGGTCCGCCGGCATAATGTTTAATTATGACATTTATATATTCACGATCGATTTTATCCAATCCTTTTTCATCGATATCTAGTTGATACAACGTTGTTTTTATTGTTTCTGCATCAATAAAATCTTTACCAATCGCGGTCGCAAAATCACGCGCGCGTTTTAATAAACGATTTGCAATACGCGGTGTCCCACGCGAAGAATTTGCCAATAACTTTGCACCATTTTCATCAATTTTTGTTCCAAGTATATTCGCACTGCGCATAATGATTTTTGCCAAATCAGATGCCGGATAAAAAGACAATCTTAAATCAATACCAAATCTGTCGCGCAACGGATTAGACAGCAAACCAGTTCGTGTTGTCGCACCAACCAAAGTAAACGGTGGTAAATCTATACGAACGGATTTAGCCGTTGGTCCTTCGCCCAACATTATATCCAATTTAAAATCTTCCATCGCTGAATACAAAACTTCTTCTATGGCGGTTGGCAAACGATGAATTTCATCAATAAACAATACATCCATTGGTTCCAAAGCGGTCAAAATTGCCGCCAAATCACCCTGTTTGGTCAACATAGGCGCAGATGTAGCCCGAAAATTTGTTCCCAGTTCATTTGCAACAATGTGTGCCAAAGTTGTTTTACCCAAGCCCGGAGGACCATAAAGTAAAACATGATCCATCGCTTCGCCGCGATTTTTGGCAGCCGATACAAACACAGATAAATTTTGTTTCAACGCATCATGTCCAATAAAATCAGACAAAACCTTTGGCCGAATTGTCGCAGCCATTTCATCTGGAATATTTGGGTTCATAAAACGTTTATTTTCATCCATCATAATTACAACAACTTATCATCAGCATTTTCACGTCCGACATATGCCTTTAAATCATTATACATTTGCCGCAAATCCCCAGGTTGAGAATAGGCAGCATCCGCATTTTTTACACGAATTGTTTCCAAACTTATTTGCGCTTGTTTCTTCAAAACCTGGGTAAGATGTGTTCCGAAAGCATTTGCTTCTTCGCCTTCGTTCATCCCCTGGAGCAACAAACCACGATTGGGGCGCGGCGACAAAAAACTAAAATCAGACACAGAAACATCCGGTGACACCAGCGCAAAACCGCTGATTTCAGGTCTTCTCATCAACATTTGTAAAACATACCACGCGCCAAGTTGATGACCAGCAAGCCAAATTTTTTCACTGTCTTCATTTTTATTTTGAATCCAATCGACCACAGTGGCAATATCCAACATATTATCTGCAGTAGTTCCAATAGCCCCTTCGGAATCATTAACCCCGCGATAATTAAACCGCACCACAGAAAACCCAATATCCATAAAAGCACGAAACATCGCATATGAAATTCTATCGTTCATATGGCATTTTTGACGCGGACTGCCCGAAAGCACGACAGCCAATGGCGCAGATTCTTGTTCAGATTTATGATAAACCGCATGTAATTTTCCAGATTCTCCGGCAATAATAACATCTACCATTTTTATATCCTATTATTTTCTTGTCGTTATTATATCATATTTATATAAAACAAAAAAGTCATATTTCCAATAAAAATTTTTTGCTTTGACATAGGCACATAAAATATACTATTATATATAGTATAAAATTCACGAGAGAAAGGTCGAACATCATGAAAAAACTTATTTTATTAACTGGTGCATTGGTATTTTGCGCAAACAGCGCGTATGCTGGTATATCCAGATTGGATAACGAGGACTTTGAAGATTATTCGTTTGAAGAGGTTCAAACTGTTTATACAGAGGTTCCTATGCGTTCATATTACGCATACCCTGACGATGTAAATTTTATTCCTGAAACAGAATTTATGAATATGGATGATGAAATTGACTATGACCAGGTTATATATCAGGTTCAATCAGAAGAAGCTGCCTATAACCCAGGGGTTCAGTTTGCAGAAAGACCGACTGTGATATGTCGCGACTTTAACTGCACACGGTTGAATGACCGTATAACAAGGACATTTTTGTTTAATAGTTTGGCTAATATGTTCTTAACCAATGCACATTCTCGGGTTTTTATTTGTGAAGCAGACCCATTTTCACGCAGTTGCTTGCAATCTGGAATATCTTTTCCTGTGCGTGCAGGAATTGCTAATGCGCTGGTAAAGATACCAAAAGCAACAATTTCCCAGGTTAATTTATCAAGGGGGCTTTCACGCGCAACTGTCACAATGACCTATGAATTTTTAATCAATGGTATTAAACATACTTGTGAACCGACAATTATGGACATTTCTGTTCCTAATAATTCCCAGGCAACATTGATGAATCGTGAATTTGCCTGCAATTTGACCAGTGACGGGGTTTCAAATGTGTCTTTGCTATTAAATGTTGACTATATTGATTTAGATTATGGTTTAATCGGCGCGTATTACTCATTGGGATTACAAGGACCTTCGACAGGTGCATCAAATGGGTATTTGGTATTCAAGACAGAATTTACTACGAACGGGGCAAGGTTCCGCGCAACATATAAAAGTTCTGAAAATCTTGATCGCGCAATTCAACCTGGCGAATATGCAGTAGATCCTTTATATAAATAAATGACCAAAAGCATTTTGATTATTGATGATGATGATATGTTACGCAACACACTGGCCACAGGGTTGCGTAAGTCAGGTTTTGATGCAGTAACTGCATCATCTGCCGAACAAGCCACCAAAATATTGGAAAGAATCTCTGTTGATGCTATTGTTTTGGATCGTATGATGGAGGGTCAAGATGGGCTTAGTTTTCTAAAAGAATTACGCAACAACAATAATAATACACCTGTTTTAATGCTTACCGCGCTTTCTGGTCCAGAAAATGCCATTGACGGATTATCTGGTGGGGCAAATGATTATATGTCAAAACCGTTTAAATTACAAGAATTGGTATTGCGTCTTAATAATATTATGAAAAACGGACCTGTTGCGCCAATTGATAATACTGATTCCATTGGTCTGGTATTTAGTGGTGAAGATTTTTTCGTTTTAACCGAAACAGGGGGCAAAAAATTACTTTCTTTATCAAAAGAAGAAAAAAAATTATTGCAAAATCTTACAAATCCTGTTGGAAACACAGTATCTGCAACCCCGATGGTCGTAAAACGCTTGCGCAATAAAATAAATGGTGTATTATCAGATATAAATATAGTAACAGTCCGCGGAACAGGTTACAAAATAATAAAAACAAAAATCTAGGGTGACAGTATGAAACTTATGCCTCGCAGTTTTTTAGCAAGAACCATTTTAATGGTGCTCGTTCCGCTTATTATTGCTTTGATGATTGTAACCAACGCATTTTTTGGCAATCACTGGAAGCGGGTTCACGCTACTTTGGCACGCACATTGGCGGGCGAAATAACAACTATGATTCATTTTTTAGATGCTGGCGATATGAACGCAGTTCAAACATTGGCGCACGATATTGGTATTAATGTTTCCGTAAACAGCAATTTAAACAGACCAAAGCATAACGATAACAAAGATCGCGAGGCAGGCGAACTGGCATACTATTTACAAAAAAACTTGAAACAACCCGCACAGATTTACATTGATCGCTCAAAAAGATTATTATTCATAGACATACCAACAAAGAACGATAAAACTGTGACTTTTGGGACATCTATGCATCGTATTTATTCCACCAGTGCCGAAGTGTTTTTAATCTGGGTTTTTGGGGCTATTATAATAGTATCTATATTAATTACACCTTTTGTAATTCTTCATACACGTAGCATAAAACGCATCGCAAAAGCGGCGAACAAATTCGGGCGTGGGATGGATGTTCCTGAATTTAAGCCAAGTGGTTCATCTGAGATTCGTGAAGCCGCTGCCGCTATGATAACCATGAAAGAAAGATTAAAACGTTATAACAAGACCAGAACTGATATGTTAAATGCTGTTGGGCACGACCTGAAAACACCTTTGACCCGTATGCGTTTGGGGGTAGAAACAGATTCTGTTTCAAAAGAAGAACTGTTGCGCAACATTGACAGAATGACTGAAATGGTTAATGGGTATTTGACCTTTGCACGCGGGGAAATGCCAGAAATAGAACAAACTGTTGAATTACCCGCGATGTTGACAAGAATTGCTCGTGATGCAGCTCCAAACAAAAAAATCATTCTTGATTTTCCTGAAACACCGGTTCAATTTTATGCGCGTCCAAATGCTTTGACCAGTGCTTTCACAAACATCATTGAAAACGCAGCACGATTTGCAAAAAAGAAACTAAAAATTACCGAAATTGACTCCGCAGATTCTATAACTGTTATTATTGAAGATGACGGAATTGGTATCCCAGACGACAAAAAAGCATTGGCATTACAGCCATTTGTTCGCCTTGATGAATCAAGGAAGGAATCAACCGGTGGAACAGGTCTTGGGCTTTCCATAGCACAAACAGCCATTGAAAATCATGGTGGCGAAATATTCTTGGAAGATAGTGACTTGGGCGGATTAAAGGTCAGGGTGGTATTACCTTTGTAAAAATGGATTGATTATGAATTTATATAAATATGTATCAGATAGTATGAATGACAAACTCGGATTCAAAGCAAATCTTGAAGTTCCAAAAAATCGTGATTTTGGTGATTTTTCCACAAATGCCGCTATGGTCGGCGCTAAGATTGCTGGCAAAAACCCACGCGAATTAGCAAAAGACATTGTTTCAAAATTACAAGAGTTAGATTTTATTGAAAGTGTCTCTATTGCTGGTCCTGGATTCATTAATATTAAAATCAAAGACGATTTTATTTTGCAAAACACATCTACACCAAAACAAATGAAATCTGACAAGCCATTAATCATAGATATGGATTATGGTGCATATAATGTGGCAAAATCTTTGCATATCGGGCATTTACGCACATCTATTGTTGGCGACACATTAAACAGAATATTTAAATTCTTGGGGCACAAAACATTTTCTTGGAATCACATCGGTGATTGGGGCAAACCAATGGGATTGGTTATCGCTTTTATTGAAAAACTTCATCCAGAATTGCCATATTTTCAACCAAATTTTAATCCAAAGGAACCTGTGAACTATGACATCAACCCAGAAGAACTGAATACTTATTATCCAGCCGCATCTGAATTAGCAAAACAAGATCCGGAATTTCAGGCGCGTGCCCAAGAAATCAAAGCAAAATTTCAAGCGGGACATCCCGGTTATTTTGCTTTATACGAAAAGTTCTTACCCATATCATTAAAAATGATGAATAATACTGTTCAGCGGTTAAATATTTTACCTTTTGATTATGATCTTGGGGAACGCAATGCAACAAAATATTTATCAGATGTTGAAAAAATATTGAACAAAAAGCATATGATTTATGAAAACGATGGCGCGATGATTATAAATACGCGTCGCGATACCGATAATGCACCAATGCCACCATATATGTGGCGCGATTCTCGTGGTGCAGACACTTATGATTCCACAGATTTAGCCGCTGTATATTGTCGCAAAAACACCGATAATCCTGATATAATCATTTATTTTACAGATTTGCGTCAATCATTACATTTTGAACAACTTTTCCGCGTTGCCGATATGTCAGGGATATATCCTTATGAAAAATTTGAACACATTGGATACGGAACGATAAATGGCAAAGATGGTAAACCCTTTAAAACACGCGATGGAA
>CACXVH010000029.1 GCA_902771095.1 uncultured Pseudomonadota bacterium | reverse complement strand
GAAAGCGATTTCTTTTTCAATTCCATATTTCAGAAGAAATTCATAGACATCTTCTCTGTCGGCAATTACTTCTTCCGATTCAAGCATCGAAATGGCATCATTGAACTGTTGTTCAAGCATACAATAAAATTCTTCTTCTGACAACCCCTCCGACTGAGAATTATCTTCAATTTGCGGAACTTCTGTCTGGTTTTCAGAAACGTCAGCCGGAGTTTCTCCAGTGAGAACAGCCGGATCAAATGCAGCGAAACAAAATATCAATTCTGATGAAATTTCTCTGGATGTTCAGGGGCTTCGTATATCAAATATTACTTTGGATAAACACAAAAAAGATTCTAAAAGTGATGAAAAAATTTCTTTACTAAGCGCGGAAAATAATTTCATAGAAATGGGTTATGTGTCCCAAGATACCCAGATTCCAAATGTTAATACGAATTGGAAACAAAGTTCAGATTCTATGTCGTGGAATAATGGTGTTGGGGTTAATTTTACGCGTAAAATATCAGTGGATGGTTATGTTATAACAATTTCTGATTTAATTAAAAATAATTCCGCGCGGGAAATATCTGTTGCCCCGTATGCGAACATAGTTCGTGGTGCAGGGGACAAAATGTCTTCTGTTGTGGATACAGGCGGTGTGGTTTATGCGAATTCAAAATTAGATTACACCGGTTGGAATAAATTAGATAAAAAATCTGTTGCATACTCCACAGTGCGTGGTTCTTTTGGATTTGCAGATCAATATTGGGAAACGATTGTCTCTGTTGATATAAATGACCAAACAATCAGTTTGAAAAAATCTGGTGATTTGTATTTTTCACAAACAAGCGCAGCACCAATAAAAATTGCTTCCAAAGAAGAAAAGGAAATACAAACTTATGTTTTTGCAGGACCGCGTATGTCAAATCTTTTAAATAGTGCAGCTGATAAAATCCCGGGAATAAATAAAACTATGGATTATGGTTGGTTCTGGTTCTTTGCCCAGCCGATGTTATGGTTAATAAATTGGCTGAATTGGTTGGTTGGTAATTATGGCGTTGCGATAATTTTAATGACACTTATTTTGCGAATTTTAATGTGGCCGTTAACACGCAAATCATATGTGTCGACAATGAAGATGCAAAGTATGCAGCCAGAACTACAACGCGTGCAAAAACTTTACGCCAATGATAAGGCGCGTCTTCAAATTGAAATGATGAAGGTGTATCAATCGCATAAAACTTCGCCTATGTCTGGGTGTTTGCCAATGTTGATTCAGATACCAATATTCTTTGCGTTGTACAAGGCGTTGTTGATATCTGTGCCGATGCGGTCTGCACACTTTTTGTGGATATCAGATTTGGCGGCAATGGATCCATATTTCATATTGCCGATTTTGATGGGTGCAACAATGTGGCTGCAACAGTATTTGCAAACACCACAAACATCAAATAATTCAAATGATGCGCTTGCATCGACCCAGCGCGTTATGAAATGGTTGCCGGTATTATTCACAATAATGTTTGCTTGGATGCCGGCGGGGTTGGTGTTGTATTGGACAGTATCTAATCTGTTCGGCATATTGCAAATGTATATTATCAAGAAAACAATGAAATAAAAATTGCCCGAATGGGCAATTTTTTATTTCGTTTTCAAATATTTCAAAAGTGCATCTGGGGTTTGTATCGCAATTTTTTTGATACAGCAGAATTTTTTTGTAAATTGAACACATGTAAGCGCACGAATATGTAACGCGTTTTGTGGGACAGATTTTGTGTTGTATCTGATGAATTGCCAGCCATATTTTTCAAGAATTTTTATATCGCGTTTTTTTACATTGATAATTGTTATTTTATTAGTTTTTGTAAATTGATATATTTTGCATTTGTTTTTTGTAATGATAACAGGTGCACAGTGTTTAAAATTTTTACAAATAATACGCGCCAATATTTTATGAGTTTTCGTTGAAAAGCCAATATATATAATCATTATGAACCTTTTGTGTATAACATATCCTGATTTATCTCCCTGTCCATAAATCAGAAAATTTATTAATCAACTAACCAATCTTTTTTATGCGCGTATTCTGTTAATGTGTCCATTGCAGATTTCCAAAGCGCAGCCGCGCGATTTTCAGAATAAATATATTGATGAGGTGCGCGTCTTTTGTCACCGAATTTTTTCATAACTTTTAATTGTTCATCTGACAATTTACCACAAAGATAAAGTTTGGTTATCAATGTTTCTACATCTAATAATTCGCACGGTCTATGAACAGAAGAACGATTGTTATTAAATCCATTTTGAATAGATTTCGAATATAAAAACCAAAACCAAAGTTGTTCTGCATTTTGAAATTTTTCTGATACAGATATGTTTTGCAAAGTATTTTGTTTCATAGTTTTCTCCTTTTTTAATAGTTAGTAGTTTGTACCTATTCAAAGATACAATAAAAAATAAAATAAAAATTGAATCGTGTAAAATAATACAACCGCAAATAGAAAGCCGAATCGAAAAACCGATTCGCATATCGTTTTTATAAAAAAATAAGCGAATCGACATTTTATAAATGTTTCTATTAAAAAATCCGCCGTGGCGGATTTTTTAATTTATTCGACTGTTATCGGTGGGAAACAATCGCCACCAGAATCTGGGCAGCAATTCCATCCATCTTCACCCATATCTGTAAATGTTTCGCCTGGGCAACAACCGTTTGCATCTGGTGCCAACCCATCATCACAGGTCAAAATATCTTGGGGCTCAACAGTTTCTGCTGACTTCGCAAAAGGATTTTTTACATAACCTTCGTCATCATATTGCAAACCAAGCACTTCTGTATTGTATGCTTTCTGTTGTTCCAAAGTTCCAGATTGTTTCAAAGTATTTGTTTCTTGATTATACGAAGCACTGCCATATTTATCGGATGCTTTTTGTTTTTCGCTTTGGTTATATACAGATTGTTTAGCGTTATTTACAGCTGTATAATTCAAAGATTCGCAATATAACAGAACAGTTCTATATTCATAACCAGAGTCCGCCCAGGCAGATTTTTTATTAATCGTCCATTTATCTTTGCTGTCTTGTTCGCAGTATTGCAGTAAATCAAACGAGCGAACCTGACCAACCCAAGAACCATCATCTGGATCAAAACTTGCTTTGCCCTTTAAATCAGACCATTTACGACGTTTATCAGAGCCAGGTGTTATAACAGAACATTTTCCATTTATACCTTTGTCTTGGCAAGACACAATCAAATCGACCGGTGAAAACACATTTATACGCGTTCCAGCAGCAATAGAAAACGGTGGCACAGTATTATCAATCGCATCAACCAACAATTTTTGTGTGATTTTATTCCATGTATTGATAACATCTTGTTTTGCCATTTCCGATGAACGAATCGTTCCAGATTGAACGATAGTGTTATTATCCAAATCTATTTGATTTATAACTGTATCAGCAATAGGTGCAATCATATTCACAGCCGCAGGAACCAATGATGTTAACAACGGCATAACCATCTGTTCGATATAATCAGTGCTGCCGTGACCTGGGACCCCCATACGCCCCTGGGCATCAGCAGAATACGGATCTTGACCATCGGCGAAATTAAATTCAACACCATCTGGGCGGATGAATTGATACCACTTTATACTCATACGACCAAATGCTTGGTACGGACCGGGCAAATCACCATCCAAATATCCCATTAACAATGTCCCTGTTGGTAATATTATTGTGCGCCCATCATCAGAATAAACATTTCTGTCAACTGTTGCACGTACAGGGATGCTGTAATTTTTATCTTTGTCACATTTATCGCCTGCCTTGTTGCAACCGTAAACACTTGGGTCTGCACGAACTTCGGATACTATGGTTGCAGGAATTGGTTTAAATTGACGAAGAATAAATGTTCTGTCATATGGTAATGAAGAAGTCACAGATTCCCCAGCACCAAATCCAGAGCCAACCAGTAAAGCCTCGTTTGCTGTATTTTTACGATTCCTATCAAATTTCCTACTTTCATCATGTTTTGTTACGATTGGTTGACCGTTACTGCCTGTTGCGACCCATTTTGCAGAACTATCGAATTCGCCGTTTCTTGCGGAAACAGAAGAAGACCCAGGCATTGATAATTTTGGCATACTAAGATTTCTGTCGCGAATATTTCTGTATCCAATATGGTCTGAATCTGTTCCGATTTTGGAACCGTCTTTCAAAGATAAAATCATTCCAGTTGCCATATCGTATCTGCCCGTTGGGTTGGAACAAGTTTTATCTGAAAAAGGATAAAAATAATTTGTTCCGCGTTCTGGTTTTATCCAACCAATTTGATTTCCAGATGCATCGTATCCCGGTATAGCAAATTCAGAACAAGGATTTGTTTGAACAATCGGTTCCGGCTCTGGTTCTGGTTGTCTTATTGGGTTTGGTATTGCGATAGTTTTTATTTCTTCCACAGGTTGTCTTATCGGCTCTGGCTCTGGCTCTGGCTCTGGTTCTGGTTCAAAATATGGTTCGGGTTCTGGTTCAACCTCAACAATTTTTTTTGGGTCTTCATAAGCGCTAAACACCACCGGAATTTCTTCGGTATTCACAGTGTCTTCTGATGCGGTATCGTACCATGTAATTATCAAAGTTGTTTCAGATGTCCCCTGGGTGGCAGTGGGAGTATAAATTACATTTATATTGCAAGAATCGGTTTCGTCAATCACACAATTATTTGGTGTAGTAAAATTCTTGTCATATATTTTTACACTTTCTATGATAACAGGAACATTAACAGAAACATTGATTTTTGCGTGTTCTGATTCGCCAACCTTGACATTATCAAATTCAATGCTTTGTGGGTCGACACTAAATTCGATATGTTGATTTATTATTTCTTCGGTATTCTTTTTCCCAGAGCGATTTGACACCAACAAAGTCAACAAAATAACCACAATCAAAAACGCAACACCCAACAACAGCCATTGGACATATGTTGGAGTATTGCTGCGAAAATCGTCATATTGTTCTTTGATATATTTCATTTTTATTGTATCCTGACTACATAGCAACTTGCGCCACTGAATTTTAATAATTGATCACACAATTTTTGTGCAGTGTCTATATCAGACAACGGTCCAATACGCAGACGATACAAACGCGCCGTTGCAGATTCTGAACCCAAATCACCAACACCTTGTTCGTCAACCGCAAAGAACACACTGTTTTTATATGGTGTTAAAATACCAGCCCCATCTTCGCCACTAAACTTTGCCAGTAATTCTGTCCAGTAATCATTTAATGCTTTTACCGAAGTGTCTGATTTTAATTCAACTGCGACACCTGTTTGATTGCTGGTGATAAGTGGTATATTTGATTGTGGTAAATAAGAACCAGCGGTTGCGCGTTCTGATGGAATCATATTTGGACCACCAGATACAGAAACCGATTGCACCCCGCCAGTCGCATACATTAAATCAGTTGGTTGATTGTAAACATATGTTGGTGTAGTGCTGTAATAATCATTTACATTTGCATTTATCGCATACATTTCGTCATCATATGCAATCGTATTCAAAGATTGATTTGCCGCCAATGATTGTGCAACATTCGCCTCAGCCAGTGCCATAACCGATGCTGTATCTGCGATTAAGAACGGTTTCGCACGTTTTTTGATACAAACAATTCTTTGCCCGCTACGCAAGACCAAATCGCCAACGGCTTCGACAATCAACAAACGACCGTCTTCACCGTCTGTGCGGAAACCGACAGGGCTTTCGCCACCTTCAACCAGCAACGATACAACCGGTCTTTGTGTCATAGAAATAACCTTGTCCCCGAAATCAATGTATGTAAAGATTCTGTCGCGCCATACACGTTCTGGTGCAATTACATAATCGTCTGGGTTTGGAACAAATATATCCAAATCGAAACGGAATTCAGACGGGTCGATTTTCATTGTTTTTATCCAACCATAATCTTCGCCATCAACACCGATAGTTGATGTTTTTGCTGTATTTTTTTTGAATATAGAGCCCATAGAACCAGATGGTGCAGGCGCACTGTTTGAAATAACAACATTAGCGCCCGAGCCAGCAGAAATATCAACCTGGGAATATGTAATATCGCTGGAATTAATAGGATATGCGCGCAAATAGAAAATATATTTGTTTCCCGATTCGCCAGTCACAATCATATTTGTATCATTTCCGTTATTTTCATCAGTTGGTGTGATATACATTGATGAATCGCCAGGGTTAGCGTCAATATGGAACAGCGCTTCATTTCCTGTAACAATATCAGCGATTTTTTCACCCACTGGCAAAGTTACCAATGTTGCCATCCCAGCGCGTGTTTTTATCGGTAATACTGTTCCTGTAGACCAAGTCAAATTCGCATATCCTGGTTTCAAAGAACCACTTGCCATATTCATATTCGGGTGGTCCCATGCCATCTGATAAACAGCGCTTGCCGGGGAAACACAGCACAAAATTGCCATTAATGAAACATTTAATTTGCAAAATTTTATAAAAGTCATCTTTTACAATCCTTTCCTTATCTTTGCACACAATCCGACTTATGATGCTTTTAGATTAGAATCCAAAGGATCACCATCGCCATCCAGAACCGTGTATTCTACGACCCGAATACCAAGCGGATTGTCGCGCAATTTGTTAAGATTTTCCATTGTGTCTGATGCTTTTTCATCCAACACAGATTGTATCTTTATTCGTATCTTATAATTTTTTTGTGTGGTCTGTCCACCACTATTTTTACAAACCCACGCAAAAGTTACAGTGTATTCATCTGTCTTTGAACCATGTCCAGTTTTCACGATAGGTTGTTCTTTATTTTTATCAGAAAAATTAACAGAACAAGAAACAGCAGGCAATGTATCATTTTGTGTGTATTCTTTGTAAAGCGCAGTGCGTGTCAAAGCAGTATAAACACGGTTACTGGACCACGGCTTAACAACATTTATCCAGTTTTTCTGGGTTAGTGCAGTATTTGGCATCAAAGTATTACGACTTATCACATATTCACGAACAAAGCCCTTTTCATATCTTTCCATTGCCTGTTCGTTTGCAGAATTTGGAACCATTGGTTCTATGACAGCATTGACAGACAAAGTGTGAGTTAATAAAAAGAATACTTCTGGTCTTTCCAGCGGCATCATTTTTACCAAAGCGACAACCAAAGTCACCAATACAACAACAGACGTTGCGAACACGAACGTCAACACGCGTGACAATAAAACTGGCGGTTGTATTACTTTTGCCACATTATCTCCCACATTATTCAATTTGATTCTAGACAATTTTATTTATCAAGCGCAAGTAAAAAATAAAAGGTATTAAAAAAAGTTCTTTTCATAAAAATCGAAATTTGATATAATATCCATATTGAATTCATATAAGAAAGGAGAAAAATTATGTTTAATATATTGACAAAAGTTGACAAATCGGCTGAAACCCGCAGAAACCTACACACACACACACACACACACACACAT
>CACXVH010000028.1 GCA_902771095.1 uncultured Pseudomonadota bacterium | reverse complement strand
ACACACACACACATGTAATCTATTGCTAAGAATAAAACAAATCGGAACGATTTGTTTTGCAATTTTTTCTTTTATTTTTTCCGCACCATTATTCGCAACCGATATACCATCAAGTGCATCAACCGCAGATTGTAAATATTCACCATTACAGGTATATTCTGGAACATCAAATCTGGAAGCAGGTTGGCAGGCGAACACAATACAACTTCATTGGTATAATGGTGATGATGAAATACAAAATGTGCCAAGTGAATCACAAAGTTGCGTATATGATGGCACATTGACCCCACCGGCAACAATACCAACAAAAACTGGATATACATTCAAGGGCTGGCGGGTAAAATCATGTTTTGCGAGTCAGGTATGCGGCCTTAACGGCAGTGCGGTAAACGGGTTAACATACGATAACACTGATTCCACCGCATTCGGATATTACGGTCATAACGGACAGTATAAATTAAACGAAAGCACATACGGATTAACGGCTGGTGAATGGGCTTTAAAAGATACCAGTGGTGGAATAATCAAAGGAATCGCAAGTTGCAACAGCACGAATGGTGAAGGAGGAGTATACGACAGTTGTGCGAGTGATGCAATAAAACCCGGAAACACATTCAGCAGCAGCAGTGGTGGTGAATATTGCTGGTGCAAGATAAGCAGTTATACCCCAAGTGGTGGCAGTGCCTGTAATGTCGCGTCCCCTTCGTGGGTGTTCCCCCACGACATCTTGTTCGCGTCTTCTGTGTCTTCTTGCGCGAGATACTGTGCGGTCTACTGTGCGAACGGCGTCGAGAGCGACCCCGATTTCCGTCGGGCGGTGTTCGGGGTCGCTGGCAACTAATATGAATGATTTTTAAAAACCTGTTCTTATACCGACTGCGAAAAATGGTGTTGTGGCTGTGTATCCTGCGGACATAAATACAGCCGTTTTTTCTGTGTATTTATATCGAAAAGATGCCAAAATTGTATGAACATAATCGCCACCCAATTTTTCATGTGTTATTTTATCGCGGTGATTCCAAACATTTGTGTCTGAAAATAGATAGTTCAGCGAAATACTGCTTTGCAATAAATCATAACTTACCCCCGTACCGGCAATAAAACCGTCTGCGGTCTTGGCAATCGGGTCTTTGTCGTAAATCATGCGCGCAGATGTTCCCCAGATAAAACTGTTGTATTGCAAATTCACACCCATTGCGATTTGTCCGCGCCAATCAGCCGTCACATGTGGCGAAAAAGAATTTTCTTCGTAATTTTTTGGATTATCTATGTATGCGACCGCGACATAATATGCTGATTTTAATTTGCCATGTGGCTGCTTTATTTTGAATGCGCCATCAATTGCATAGTTGTAATCGTCACCACCACCAGAAAACGACAAACCGTATTGTCCGTATTCTGTTGACCGTGTTGCCAAGTTTAATCGCAATGTTTCATGTCCTGTTGTTGCAGTTGTGTCAGAAATTAAAACGCGTTTCAAATCAAGTTTTTTATGCAATATAGATTTATTGTTTATACGCAAATATCCAACATCTGGCAATCCCAATCCCATTTTACGTGCGATAGAGTGGGTAAGCCCAAATTCAGCGCGACCATAATCATGGTCTTCGAATAAAACAAAAGCATCATGAATATATTCTTTGTCATCTACGCAATCTGCATCAATAGAATAAACCGCACCGAATCGCTGGGCATTGTTAAAGTTATAAAAAATCTGTGCCTTAACATCCCAATCGTTTATAAAAATTGGCTTATCAGTTTTTGGTTCCAAAAAACCAACCATGCCATCTGCATCTAATTTAAAAGTCCAATTATCAGCCCGATAATCCAATGCAAGTGCATTTGTTGATACTATTGCACAACACGCAAATAAAGATAATATTTTTGTATTCAAATTTCTATTCCTTGTTAATTAATTTTGGTGTTTCAGATTCTGATAATATCGCATCTTTTAATTTTTTAAAAGCCCGTTCTTCGATTTGACGAACCCTTTCGCGAGATATGTTGTATTTTTTCGATAATGTTTCCAATGTCGCCGCAGGGTCAGATAATCGGCGCGCCTTTAATATTTCGCGGTCGCGTTCTGGTAAACTCGACAAATGTTTTTTTAATAATTCGTATCCGCGCCGTTTGAATTCCAGTTGTTCCAAACCTTCTTCAATATTGATTTTTGTGTCCGCCATATTGGACAAGATGTCTTTGGAATCCGAATCGGTGTTAAGCGGTGCATTTAATGACACATCACGTGCAGACATACGCGTTGCCATCCGCGAAACATCACTTTCGGGAACATCCAAATATTCTGCGATTTGTTTTGTTTGTTCATCGCTTAAGTTATTATCCATTATTCCCAATGCGCGCTTTGCGCGTGTCAGATTAAAGAATACGCGTTTTTGATTCGCGGAACTTCCCAATTTTACAATAGACCAATTATTCAAGATTGTTTCGTAAATTTCCGCCTTGATCCAAAACATAGCATATGTAGAAAACCGAAATCCGCGTTCTGGGTCAAATTTCTGTAATGCCTGCATCAGTCCCATATTTCCGCTTGCAATCAAATCAGATACCGGCAGACCGTAATTTTTGAAATCGTATGCCACAGATACAACCAAGCGCAAATGTGATGCCACCAATTTTTCTGCCGCCATATTATCGCGATTTTTTGCCCAACGGGATGCGTATTCGTATTCTTGTTCGGCAGATAGTATCGGGAATTTTTGAATTTCGTTGATATATTTAGCCAAACTGACATCATCACCCGCACCATAAACCGGGACCATGGTGTTTGTTTTTGTTGATGGTAAAGTTGTCTTGATTTCCTTTGTCATACATTTTATAGTATAGCAAGAAATTATAAATTATCAAGCCACAGGAGATGTAATTATGGCAACTATTTTGGAAAGAAATAAAAAGGTAAAGACCCCAGAAAAGAAAACTTATGCGGAACATGCCCAAGATGCCCTTTATCGTGAGGTTTGGGAAGATGTGAATAATGAAAAAACTCAGCAATTTTTGAAAAAATATTGGCGCTATATTGTTGGGGCGGCACTTGGTATAATGATTATTGTTTGTGCAATCCAAATCGGACAACGTATGTATTATGCTTCTAAAATTGCAACTGCAACAGTGTATGAAACCGCTATTGCAAATGTAGATGCAAATGCGCTGGCTAACCTTGCCCATGACAAGGGTGGGGCGACATCTGATTTGGCACTGTTTCAATCTTATCTGATTGACCACGATATTAAAAAATTGGAAGATTTGGCAGAAAATGGTCATACGCGTGATTTCAAAGATTTGGCAAGATTGCATTTGGCGACAATCAATGGTGATAAAATGGAGTTGGATGAATTCGTTAAATTCTTATCAGATATGGATACGAAAAAATCGCCGTTTTATTACACTGCGCGTTTGATGGTTGCACAAAAATATTTGGCGGCTGGCGATGTCGAATCTGCAAATAAAATTTTGGATGCTATTATAAATGATAAAGATGCGCCGGCAAGTATTTCTGCGACTGCACAAACTTTGAAATAGGGGGAATAGATTTGAAAAAAATATTCGCATATTTTTTGTGTGCCTTGGCATTTTCTTCGTGTTCTAAACACGACCCAATTTTGCCGGGGGTGCGACATGATATATTTGATACGACAGATGTAAAGGTAGAAAATAAAGATGTTCCAACTTTGTCTGAAAACGCAAAAGATATTTTTGGCGATAAAAATTGCGAATATAAACAAGATTCTTTGAATAATATCTATGCTGGCGAAACCAAGATATATACTGGATTCGCAACAGATAGTGTTGTTAAAAGTAATCAATCACCGATTTGTAGCGGTCAATTTATCTATACAGGACTTTCTACTGGCGAAGTTGTAAAGATAAACAAATCTTCAAAAAAAGTCGTGTGGGTTGCAGATATTTATCGTGGAAATAATTTAACTGGGGGCGCGGCTGTTGTTGATGTCGTCGCACATGTTGGTGTGGATAAAAATTATGTTTATGCTGGTGGATTGGGCGATGCTTTTTGCAAGTTAAATGCAAATACGGGAAACAAAATTTGGTGTGTGAATATATCTGTGCCTGTTGATTTTATTTTGGTTGATAATTTTGCTTTTGTTGTTGGAACAGACAGTAATTTATATGCGATAAATACAGACAACGGTGCAATATATTGGAAAACAGAAGTCAAAAAACAAAGAACCCCAAAATATGATGGAAAAAATATAATTGTTGGAAGTCAAAAGATAGATTATAAAAACGGGGAAATTGTAAAGTAAAAAATATTCTTTATAAAATTAGAGATATTACGAGTTTTTTTACTTAGCGGGACAGCTAATAGTCAAAACTTTCCAAATTTTTGATATTGCAGAAAAAAATAAAAGTTGCTATGATATTTCCTAGATAGAGGAAAGAAAGGCAATTTGCTGCACCATGTCATTTAGAAATTTATTTTTATCGAGCATCACAATCTTTGTCGTAAGCATCGGTGTTGCGCGTGCAGATTTACAACATCCATGCAGCAGCAGTTATCCTTGTTCACCGGGTTCTTATTGCGATAATGGTTCTTGTTTAACATGTCCTGCTGGACATTATTGCCAGAATAATCATCAATATCCGTGTTCTGGAAATACTTATACAGCATTGCAGGGGCAATCGTCTTGTCAAACTTGCCCCAGTGAAAGACCATATGCAAATCAACAGCATATTGACTGTATGGCATGTAATGCTGGTCCTTTTATTATCGAAAGTGATGTATTATGTATTCAATGTCCGTCGGGGCAATACGCAAATCCAGCACATACAGAATGTCTTACTAATTGTGATGATGGAACGGTTGTAGAGGGGGTTTGTCAGCCCAATCAACAAACAGAATGTGACCCTGGGGCGTATTTAAACACAAATGGTGAATGTGTGGAATGTAGTGCTGGGTATTATTGTGTTGGTGGCCAGACGGGCATGCAAATATGTCCAAAAGATACTTATTCATCAGTAGCGCAAAGCGAATGTATCAAATGTCCATATGGCTATGTCACAGAATCTGAGGGGACTGGTTATGTCGTGGGTGCTGATTTGACAAATATATGCAAAAAGCAAAAGACAGTGTTAAAAATAGGAAATGGGACTGAACCCCTGCCAGTTTACCTGCGCGAAGGCCGAATAAATAGGGCGGTTGTTCGCGTTAAAAATAATTGACTTTTCCAAAATTTTGCTATAGAATCTGCGGGCGCGTGAAGAAAAATCACGCAATCTGGTGAAAATAATAAACTAAGCCCGATGGAGTATAAAATGATTGAAAAAAACTGGATGACTTTGATTAAGCCAAAAAAATTGAATATCAAAGTCGATGAAAATAACCCAAATATTGCTACATTAATCGCAGAACCTTTGGAAAAGGGTTTCGGTTTAACACTTGGAACAGCTTTGCGTCGCGTGTTGTTGTCTTCTTTGCAAGGATGCGCACCAATCTATGTTAAAATTGATGGTGTTCAACATGAATTCAGCAGCTTGGCCGGTGTTCGCGAAGATGTAACAGATATCCTTTTGAATTTAAAAGGTGTTTATTTTAAGGCACTAACCGAAGGTCAACACAAAGCAACGATTAAGGTCAAAGGTCCAGCGGTCGTAACTGCGGCGATGATTGAAACAAGCGGTAATGTCGAAGTTATGAACAAAGACGCAGAAATTTGCACACTTGATAATGGTGCGGTTTTGGATATGGAAATTACATTGGCATCTGGTCGTGGTTATGTTCCTGCATCTGTTAATGCAACTGACTTGCCATTGGGAACAATTCCGGTTGATTCAATTTATTCCCCAATTTTAAATGTTGCGTCTAATGTTTCACAAACCCGTGTCGGGCAAAGCACAGATTATGATAAATTGGAATTAACTGTGAAAACAAATGGTTCCGTTACCCCAGAAGATGCAATCGCGTTTGCTGCGCGTATTTTGACAGACCAATTAACTGTGTTCATCAACTTTGAAGATCCAACCCAGGTTAATGCAATTACCGAAGAAGAAAAAGCAAAAGATGTTTTGCCTTTTGATGCGAAATTGTTGAAACATGTTGATGAATTGGAATTGTCTGTTCGTGCAACAAATTGCTTAAAGAATGATAAAATTAACTGGTTGGGCGAATTGGTTCAAAAGACAGAAAACGATATGTTGAAAACACCGAACTTTGGTCGTAAGTCATTGAACGAGATTAAGGCACAATTAGAAGCTATGGGATTATCACTCGGTATGGAAGTGCCAGGTTGGCCACCAGAAAATGTGGCAGAGTTGGCAAAAAAATACGAAGACCCATACAAATAAATTAAATTCTGTGGGGGCTTGTCGCGATTGCCGTTTCTCATGTAACCACATGTACACTTCGAAATGTCAATCGCTTCCAATCCCCACACATAATTTAATTTCTTGCGCAAAGCAAGAAACATGAAAAAATCCACAATTTCAGAAAGAAATTTTTGGTTGTGGTGTCTCGAAAAAAAATCCCCATGTGGGGCAGAAAACAAAAGGAGTAATCAATGAGACATAAAGTAGCAGGTCGTACTTTCAATCGCGACACTAATGCACGCAAGGCCTTGTTTATTGGTTTGGCGAAAAACTTGATTGAAAAAGAACAAATTAAAACAACTTTGCCAAAGGCAAAAGATTTACGCGGTGTGGTAGAAAAATTGATTACCCGTGCAAAGGTTGATACAGTTGCAAATCGCCGTTTGACTGCTTCTGAATTAGGAAACAATTCGGATAAGACAGTTAAAAAATTGTTTGCTGTGTTGGGACCAAGATATGCAAAACGTCCGGGCGGATATACACGCGTATTAAAAGCGGGCTTCCGTTATGGTGATGCTGCGCCAATGGCGATTATCGAATTGGTTGACAGGGATGAAAACGCGAAAAAAGTAGCGCCAAAAACTGTCGCTGCTGAAACAGTAGAACCAGTTGCAAAAGAAGAAAAAGCAACCAAAGCGCCAAAGGCAGAAAAAGCAACAAAAACAACGAAAGTTGCGGCTGAAAAGAAAGCGGCTGCACCAAAAGCAACAGGTGCAAAAAAAGCGGTCGCTGTTAAACGTCGCGCAACTGGAAAATAATTTTTCTATTTTTTGTACATTTTTAACCGCTCGGTTTCGGGCGGTTTTTTTACTTTGTTCAATGTCGGGAATTTTTTATTAATTATTTGCAAGGAGGTGCTTTTTATGATAAAATGTAATAAAAGATGAAGGGAGATTTTTATGCGTAAATGGATGTTTTCTGCGATTGTTTTATCGTTGTGTGTGGCTGAATTTGGGGCTTTTGCTGCCACATCGCGAACCGCTGCGAAAGGTGCGGGTTCTGTTGTGACACGAAGTGCGTCTGGAACAAATACAACCACCACGCCATCGGTTGTATCGCGTGCCGCCACGCAAAAGGCATTAAATACCGGGACCAAGG
Source organism: uncultured Pseudomonadota bacterium (assembly GCA_902771095.1). Classification (GTDB taxonomy): domain Bacteria; phylum Pseudomonadota; class Alphaproteobacteria; order Rs-D84; family Rs-D84; genus Enterousia. The sequence continues at coordinate 4,021 of CACXVH010000028.1, read as the reverse complement.
TTGCGGCTGCGACAACAAACACATCTGTTCCCCAAGAATGTCAGGATGCTTTTTACGGTTGTATGGATGCTTTTTGTATGTTGGATAATGCATCTGGTGGACGCTGTCAATGCAGCGATAGAATCATTGAATTAGACCAGGTTTTGGAAGACATTTTAAAACTGGACGATCAAACTTATTTAATGGCAACCGAAGGTGTTGAACGCATCCAGATGGGCGAAGCCGCAGACCAAGTTATTTCCCGTGCCAAAGCCGCAGGCGACAGTGTTGTTGTCAAGGATACTGCCGCGGCAAAAAGACAAAAACGGACATTAGATTTGTCTATGTGGAACAATAATATATTTACTGTGGACGATGACAACATATTTGATGATGCAGACGGAACTGATTTAGTCAGCACTTTTGCAGATAAAAAAGGCGACAGTTTATATACAGCCAGTGCGAAAATGTGTGCATCACAAATTACCGATTCTTGTAAAAGTTACAGTTCTATGTTGCAATTGGTTTACGCGCAAAAAATTAAATCTGATTGCACGGCATATGAAAACAGTTTACGCGCACAAAAAATTCAAAGTCAACAAAAGTTGTTAACTGCGGAAAAGGCATTGCGCGATGCTGCTTTGGAAGAATATCAAGCGCAAAACAAATACGCGACATTGGGTGAATGCACAATTGCTTTCACAGAATGTATGCAAACAACCGCGGGTTGTAAAACTGATTATACGGGGTGTGTGACATTGGCGGCGCAAGAAAATGTAAGAAATAATACTGCGGGTTCAATCGCCAAACAAACAAAGATTAAGGGTGCCGTTAAGGGGGCTGATATTACATTGGCTGCATCCACGATGAATCAGTTGTTGGATAAAAAGGTTATGTGCGAAAGCGTGACAAAACAATGTATCAACGCAAATAAAAATGATGCGGTCTGGGATGCGTTTTTGCGTAATGCGGCACCTGCATTGAAAAGCGCGGAATTGATAATGTTTCAAAAACGGATGCCGTGAAAGATTCAGCAGTGACGAAGGAAGTTATGATGCATGTTTATCAAATCCGGAAATTTATAAATCTTTGTGCAAAGTGCAACTGGAACCATGTTTGGAAGCAACTGGCGGGACATACGACAGACCAACCGATTCATCGCTTTGGAACAGTTTAATGGCTTTATTAAATGCGATGAAGGTTGATGCTTGTACAGCAGAAATTAAATCTTGCCTTGTCGAACGTTGCGGTGATGATTATTCAGAATGTATCGGGTTATCTGTTGAGGCAGTTGGTAATCTTTGCCCGTATCAAAAATTGACCGCATGTATGACATCAGAGACATATACGACCGCAGCATCTGTGCGTGAATATGTGGCAGAAATCGCACAAGGTTTGGCACTTCAGGTTGATAATGCGTTGGCATCTGCATGTCAAAATGCAGTGAACGAAGCAATGATAAATGTATGCGGAGACACAGAATCTTGTGAATCTGCGGTGGTTGATTTGTCGTCTTTGACATCTGTAATAAGACCAAGGGCATGCACGATTAATAACAATGGTGAAATAGGGACATGTTATGCCAATGTATCTGCGATTCCATCAGATGAGGCGAATAATGGTTTTGTTGCGGCATTGACAAACAGACCAGCAATATCTGCAATCACATATAATACAAACGGTCGTTTTGATGTTGCGTCTGGGTATACTTATTCCGCTGAATTTAGTGCGGACAGCACAAATCGTGTTCTTAGTATTTTAAATGGCACATTGAATCGTATAATGAATTCAATTGAATCTGATGTAAAAGTAAAATATTGTTTAAACGGTCGTTCTGTCCCTGGGTTCAGTGGTTTTGATTCGATAAGCAGTACATCTTTGAATACGACTCGCAGTGCGCGTCTGCCGGCGACCACGAGTTCTAGCCGCAGAGGTTTTCCAAATTTAACGAACAGTATACGCGCAACTGTGGCGGAATATCTGTTGTCTTCGTTGTATGAACAAAATGAAGAATTAGAAGACAGATTTACTGATAACCTTGATACAATAAATGAACAAATTGCAAATCGTTTCGGTGCAGCTGCAGTCGCCAGCGGCGCCGGCGGGGGATATGAGGGTTCTGGTAGCAATGATGAAATACCAGTTGATTCAGCATTGAATGCTGTTTATGAGCATTATTGTCTTTGTGATAAAACACCACATACTGCTGAGGAAAAAAACAATGGTACAGATAGTAATTGTTTGACACAAACGGATCCTTATAGATGGGGGCATGGTAGTGGCAATGATTATAAATTCTTTACGAGCAACTGGGGTGGTAGTAAATACACGGTGACTGATAAAAGAGGGGAATATAACGGAACCACACATCGTTGTACTGTTCGTACTGTACAATACACGTGTAAGAAAACCAATGGTCTATTACGTTCAGATAAAAATTGGAGATGCCGTGTAGGTGGTTATGAACAAACTAGTGTTACAAGTTCTTATATTGTTGATATGACAACATATGCACCAGCTAATGCTGACTCTGGCTCAACCAACACTAGTACTCCAACAGAAAATCCGAGATAAAACCAAACCCGCCATATGGCGGGTTGTTTTTTTGTGCTAATTCTCTACTTAGGAAAGAGAATCTTGCTTTTCGGTGTTGTGGAATAATTCTCCCCCAACTGGGGCGAATTACGCCAATTCATCCAAATCTTTTACTACACGGACACCTTTTGATTCAAAATCGGAAATTACTTTATCGATGTCCATTATGTTTTGTGAATGCAGATAAAGCACAGGTGTTAATTCGTTTTGTTTTGCCAAGCCGATTAATTCATCAATTGGGGAATCTTTTTGTTTCCCAGTTGCAAACCATGTGTCGCCTTCCATTATCCAAAAATCTTCATCGTTATGTTCATAAATCACAAATTTTTCAGTCGCAACAAAATCATGATATGTTTCGTATTCCATATTTTTTTCTGTTAAATATTTTGTTGTGTTGTTTTCTAATTCTTGTTCTGTTGTAATCGGTGTATCAAAATCTATGTCTGTGAATGTCGGAACAGAATCATTCATTTCTTCGTTAATACTGTCTGAAATATCAAAGTCCATTGGAATTGGGATTTCTGATTGTTCAGAAATTTCTTCTATTTTTGATTCTGATTTGGTGTCGGGTTTATTATAAATCGAAATCGCACCGGTTAGAGGTAAATTATTTTTAGCACGCATAAATGGAACACGCAATTCCGGGGGCAGGTCAGATGGATATTCTGGTTCTTGGGCTTCAACTGTTTTTTCTTCTTGTTCCACTGGTGTTGGTTCGGGTTGTGATTCTTCTGATTTTTTTTCAAAAAGTTTCGACAATATATTTGATATAGTTTTTGCAAATGGAACTGGGAGTATAAATTCTTGTTTTCGCCAAGTGGCTATGGCTGTCGCGATATAAAGCGGAATTGCTGCATAAACCAAAAAGCCAAATACAAATCCACCAAAACCGTGTAAAGTCGCGTGAAAAAATTTCCACCAATAATGGGCAGAAAACATATCAAATCTGAATATGTATTTCAAAATCAACCAAATAATAAAGAAATACCATATTGTCCATTTGACAATAATTGTGTTGCTTTTCAAAAATTCTAGAATTTTTTTCATATCCTTATTATAGACAATTGTAATAATTTGTCAATGTTTAATAAAGAACAAATATTTTATAATATTTTTTGTAAAAAAAACTTTTTTTAAGTGCTTTTGTATGATATAATATGTTCATAGGAATTTGGGAGAAATATTATGAAAAATATAAATTTATTTGGAAAAACTGTGGTTAGTATCGCTGTTTTGGCGGCTTTCGGTGTTGCAAATGCTGCGACAAATGGGCGCGCAAATGCGGTTGGCGGAACAAATACTTCGCGTATGCCAGTAATGCCTACGGTGACTTTGAACACGATTGGAAATCCTGCGGTTCATACGATAAGCACTCCATCGGGTGTTTCTTCGGGTGGAATTCCAACACCAACTCCGAATCCAAACCCAAATCCAAACCCTAATCCAA
>CACXVH010000027.1 GCA_902771095.1 uncultured Pseudomonadota bacterium | reverse complement strand
TGCAGCCGGTTTGGATGACATTTTAAACACGGCTAATGAGGCGGTACGTGTACGTGTTGCCGAATCCGGAAAAAAATTAGACGATAAAACTATTGAATCTATTGCCTTGGCAGCAGTTAAATTTAACGATTTAATTCACGATGTAAAAACAGATTATATATTTGATCCATCTGCGATTACAAGTTTCGAAGGAAAGACAGGACCGTATATATTATACACAGCAGTTCGTTTGAATTCTGTATTAAAACGGGCAGGGGCAAAAATATCAAAACCAAAATCTTTTGAATTAAGTTCAGAAGAAAGAAATTTGTTAATTGCCATTATGGACTTTGAACACATGTTATTGTCTGCCTATGAAAATCGTGCCACAGATTTAGTTGCTAATTATGCTTATGATTTATGTCAGCTGGCAAATAATTTCTATCATAATTGTCCAATTTTGCGCGATGATATTGATGACGAAACAAAGGCAGGGCGTCTTTATATCGCAAAATTGACTTTTGATACACTGGCCACCGCAATCGATTTGATGGGATTAAAAATTCCAAAAGAAATGTAAACATACGGTAATATAATACCGTATTGATTTTTCTTGACTTTTTCGCAGGTTTGCGACATAATAGGCGCGTTATTTTTAACAAACACAAAAAAGGTAAAAACAATGACAACGACAAAATCGTTAAAAAAGTGCGAATTAGAAGCCAAATGGTATCTGATTGACGCAACAAATTGCACATTGGGTCGTTTGGCAGCATATACTGCTAATATCCTTCGTGGCAAAAACAAACCAACGTGGACACCAAATATGGATTGTGGCGACCATGTTATTATTATCAACGCAGACAAGGTTGCATTGACTGGTCACAAAGCGGATAAAACAAAATTCTTTTGGCACTCGCTCTGGACAGGCAGCACCAAGGAAAGAACATTGGGACAAATGCGCAGCGAAAAACCAGAAAAATTGGTTACAAATGCTGTAAAACGCATGATGGGACGCCGCACTGCGGTTGCATTGGCTAACAAGCGCTTAACAAAGTTGCATGTTTATGCAGGCGCACAACACAAACATGCTGCACAAAATCCTATCGTTATTGATTTTGGTTCTTTAAATCGTAAAAACAAAAGGGGCGAATAATGGCAGAAACAAAAAAGACAGCAACAAAAACAGCTGTGAAAACAACTACTAAAAAAGCAGCCCCTGCGAAAAAAGCAACGACTGCAAAAACAACAAAAACAATCACAAAAACCTCAGCTGCTGCTAAAATAGCGACCGTGGCGACGACAAAATTGAATGGCTCTGTTTATGCAACGGGTAAACGCAAAGATTCTGTTGCGCGTGTATATTTGACACCAGGCAAGGGCAACATTGTTATCAATGGCACACCTATGAAAGAATATTTTAAACGCCCTGTGTTGCAAATGATTTTGGTTCAACCATTTGATGTTACAAAACGCGATGGCGCATATGATGTAATTGCTATGGTTGCCGGGGGTGGTTTATCTGGTCAGGCCGGTGCTGTAAAACACGGTATTTCCAAAGCATTGGAAAAAGCAGAACCAGATTTACGCAAGGCATTAAAGGCCGCTGGATTCTTGACACGCGACAGCCGTGTTGTGGAACGTAAACATTATGGTTATCATAAGGCCCGTCGTTCTACTCAATTCAGCAAACGTTAATCGTTTTCAGGAATTGTTCAAAAAAACCGCCCGAACGGCGGTTTTTTGTTATATGAGATTATAGGTATATTTTTATAAATCTTTATGTTGAATTTTGAAAAAAATACTTGTATAATCAACCCCAGTTTAATATCCAAAGGATAAATTATGTTTACAAAAGAAAAAGTTAAAGATTTACATTATTCTCTGAACGGCAAAATCAGCGCCGAAGATTTACAAAAAGCGGCTGACAAAGTTTTAACAGAATTTGGCAAAACCGCAAAAATGCGTGGTTTTCGTCCTGGACATATCCCATTATCTGTGTTGCGTCAAAGATATAACGCATCTGCATGGGGCGAAGCAGTTGACAAAGCCATCAACGAAGATTTACAAAAATATATCAGCGATAAAAAATTGCGTCTTGCAGGTCAACCAAAGGTGGACTTTGCGGGATACAACATCGGCAACGATGTAGAATATTCAATGGAATTTGATGTATTACCTGTATTGCCTGAAATCGATTTGGGCAAAATTACTGTTACGAAAAAAATTGCAAAACTGGATGAAAAAGAAGTCGATATTGCTTTGGAAAATATTCGTAAATCGCGCAGTGTTGCCGAAAAACAAGATGAAAAGTACAAAGCTGCAAATGGCGATGTCGCTGTTATTGATTTCAAGGGCTTTATCGGCAAAGAAGCATTTGCTGGTGGCGAAGCAAAGAAACACCATCTGATTTTGGGTTCTGGCGCATTTATTCCTGGATTCGAAGACCAAATTATCGGTCATAAAACAGGCGATGAATTTGATGTAAATGTGACATTCCCAAAGGAATATCATGCCGACAATTTGGCTGGTAAAAAAGCCAGATTTGAAGTCAAAATCCATGAAATCCGCAAACACATTTTGCCAGAATTAAATGATGATTTGGCAAAAGCGGTTGGTCAAGATTCTGTTGAAAAATTAAAAGAACACATTCGTAAAATTATCAACAATCAATATGACGAAGCAGCTCAACGCGAAATGCGTAATGAATTGTTGGAAATATTGGGCGACAAAGTCAAAATGGAATTGCCCCAAGGGTTGGTCGACCAAGAATTGAACATGGCAAAACAAGAACATGATGCACAACACGCACATTGCGATGACAAAAAATGCAAAGATCATAAATGGGACGAAAAACAAGAAAAGAAAGATGCTGAACGTCGTGTTAAATTGGGTTTGGTATTGGCAGAATGGGGCACCCAACACAAAGTTGAGGTAACTCGTGACGACTTGCAACAGGCAATCTGGGCAGAGGCATCTCGTTATCCAGATCCAAAACCAATATTTGATTTCTATAACAAGAATCAAAATGCAGTTGCTATGTTGCGCGGTATGATTTTTGAAAGAAAAGCATTGGATACTATGTTAAAACATGTAAAACACAAAGAAAAATCTGTACCAGCAGACGAATTGTTTAAACAGGCATCTGTAAAATAATAAAAGACCGCCAAATTGGCGGTTTTTTTTATTGACTAAAAAAACTATATTTTATATATTTACATTCCCAGGGGAACGAGATAGCAGGAAAAAGGAAAGGCATAAAAAATGAAAGCATATCTCGATATATTACAAAACTGTTTGGAAAACGGCACAATCTCTGACAATCGCACAGGAATTAAAACAATTCGTATCCCATGGGGTGCAACTTTTGAACACAATATGGAAAACGGTTTTCCACTTATCACTACTAAAAAAATGGGATTAAAAAACATCGCTACAGAATTGGAATTTTTTATCAAGGGCTATACAGATAAAAAATGGCTTCAAGACCGCAAATGTCATATTTGGGACGAATGGGCAAGCGCACCTAAATGGAAACCAATATTTCGTCAAAAATGGGCAAATTTACAAATCGAAAAACAAAGAAGATTAACAGACGAAGAAGTTCAACAATTACAAAACGAATGCATGAATAATGAACGCGATTTGGGACCTATTTATGGTTGGCAATGGCGTCATTTTGGCGGAAAATATGTTTGGAACCCGGAAACTCCAGATGAAAACTTTGATACCAGAAATCGCGGAATTGACCAAGTTGCAAACGCAATCGACACAATCAAAACAGACCCAAACAATCGCCGTATTATTGTAAGCGCATGGAACCCAGTGGACCAATATAAAATGGCTTTGCCACCTTGCCATATAATGCACCAGATTTTGGTTCATAATGGAAAACTTAATTTGATTTGGACACAAAGATCGTGCGATATGTTTTTGGGTATTCCATATAACATCGCTTCTTATGCGCTATTGTTAATGTTATATGCCAAAGAGACAGGTTATAAACCTGGTGTCTTGCGTGGCGAGTTGCACGATGTTCATATTTATGAAAATCATATTGACCAGGTCAAAGAGCAACTTTCACGCAAACCAAACAAACTTCCAACTGTTGAAATTCCGGACAACAACTGGAACGGGTTGCTGAACTGGTCTGCAGACGGTGGATTTATTTTAAAAGATTATATTTGCCATTCTGCAATCAAGGGCGAAGTAGCCAGATAATAATCAAAGCCCCCTTAAAAAACGGGGCTTTTTATTTGACTTTCCATATATTTTTTCTATAATCATAACCCAATTTAATAAACATAAGGATTTAAAATGTCAAATGCATCAAAAATGAATGATATGAACCCAGAAAAATTTCTTTTAGAACTTCAAGATTGTGCTTTTATCGCAGATAGTGCTTTGAAAGAAACCAAAAGCGCTATTTTCCCATATACATACAAGACATTACAACCAAAAAATAAAGTTTTGGCAAACAAGATTTTCTTTAAAAATATGTTTTCTAAATACATGGAATTCTTGGACAGAAAATTAGATAACGAAGAATTGCAAAAATTATCAAACGAAACCAATGATTTTCCAAAAATTTCAACGGAAGAATATAAAAAAATGCCAAAACGTTATCGCGGTATATTTACTCCATTTGACAAAGAACACTATGTGTTGCGCAGCCAGGACGAAGCAAGACCTGTGGTTTCGACAAACAAATCAAACAAAGACAAATTAGAACACCTTTTAGAATATGCAAACACACTTACAGAAAAATTAAAAATATCTTATGGAAAACTTTTTTTAAAATTTGTAAGCAAGAAACAATTTAACACTGTCGCTGAATTACACAAAACATTTATGGCAATTGATGACATCACACGTATTTACATGAAAGAAATTTTGGTTAACAAATATGATGATATGGCAAGACATGGTGCTATCGATGTTTATATGGAATACCAGAACGAATTGACGAACAAAAACCGTTATACAAACGCACAAAATGCTATTAACAATGCAAAAGCAGAAAAAAGCGGTTTAGAATATCTGGCACAAAACGCATATCAAGACGATAAAAAAGGCCTAGAAATTTTATTAAAACGCGCTGTTAAAAACTATGAAATAGACCGTAATAAAATAATTGCTAGCATAAAAAACAATCGAACAAGGTAAACACGACCGCCCACATGGGCGGTTTTTTATTTGATTTTGCTTGATTTCCTTTAAAAAGCACTATATAATGTGACAGATTTCGCGGGTGGGCGCGCAAATCAATCCGATTAACCCCACAAGACCTCGTTTTTACAAAAGATTATGACGACGGCAAACTTTGTTTAAAATTCTTATGAAAGATTTATCCAAAGATTTATTTAACCCGATATCTGGCGAAGATTTTGTCCAGATGTTTGATAAAAATTATGGCACCCAAGAAACTTTGCAGGGCTATGCTACCAAAGGGACAGTCAAAGACATCCGTGGCGATTTCGCATTTGTTGATGTTGGCTTGAAATCCGAAGGTCGCATCCCATTAAAAGAATTTGGTGCTTCTGTTCCATCCGTTGGCGACATCATTGATGTCTTTGTTGAAAGATACGAATCTCGCGAAGGGACTGCTGTATTATCTTATACCAAAGCACGTGCAGAAAAAGCATGGAAAGATTTGGAAAAAACCGTTGCCGAAGGTATCGATCCCGAAGGAACCATTATTGATGTTGTTCGTGGTGGTTATACTGTCGATATTAATGGTGTATTTGCGTTTATGCCATCCAGCCAGGTTGACCATAAACCGGTACGTGATGCCAAATCTTTAATTGGCTTGAAAGACAAATTCCGTGTATTAAAGATGGATGCTTTGCGCACAAATGCAATCGTATCTCGCCGTGCTATCCAGGCCGATGCTATCGCTGCACAACAAAAAGAAGCGATGAAAAATATTTCTCTTGGCGCTGTCTTGGAAGGCACTGTCAAAAACATTACTGATTACGGTGTGTTTATTGATTTGGGCGGAATCGATGGTTTGTTGCATGTCACAGATTTGTCTTGGAAACGCATTAATCACCCACGTGAATTGGTTCATGTTGGCGAAAAGATTAAGGTCAAAGTTATCCAATTCGACCCAGAATCTCATCGTATTTCATTGGGTGCAAAACAATTGGAAGAAGACCCATGGGAAACTGCATCCAAGGCATTTAATGTTGGCGATACAGTGACCGGCAAAGTGTCTTCTTTGACAGATTACGGTGCGTTCATTGACCTGGGGAACAATATTGAAGGTTTGGTCCATATGTCTGAATTATCATGGACAAACAAAAATATTCACCCAAGCAAGGTCTTACAAAACGGTCAAGAAATCAATGTTGTTGTTTTAGACATTGACCAAGAAAAACGTCGTATCTCTTTGGGGTATAAGCAATTACAACCAAATCCTTGGAAAGAATTTGCAGAAAACCACAAAGTTGGCGATGTTATCACTGGTCCAATTAAAAACACAACTGAATTTGGTTTATTCGTTGCGTTGACTCCTGAATTAGACGGAATGATTCATATTTCTGATTTGTCTTGGAATAAACTGGACGAAGAAGAATTGAAAAAATTCGTTCGCGGTCAGGAAGTAACTGCAAAAATCTTGGACATCAATCCAGAAAAAGAACGCATTACATTGGGTATTAAACAGTTGACTGAAAACGCAGAAAGCAACAACACAACCCTTAAAAAAGGCGCTGTTGTTTGCGGAACAGTTTCTGAAATAACACCTGATGAATTAATCTTGGCTTTGCCTGGTGATGTTCGCGGAACAATTCGCCGTACAGATTTGTCGCGCGAAAAAGCAGAACAAGACACATCAAAATACAATGTTGGTGATTCTGTCGAGGCATCCGTTGTTTCGGTTGACGGCAACAATGTAAAATTGTCTGTTCGCGCTTTGCAAGTGACACTTGAAAAACAAGCGGTCAAAGAATTTGCTAACGAAGCAGATTCTGGCTCTGTCCTTGGCGACATCTTGGGCGCTGCAATTGAAAACAGCAAAAAATAATTTTTGTTGGATTCTATTCAAAAAATCCCACTTTTTTGTGGGATTTTTTTATTTATGTGATACAATAAAGCAGACAAAAAAAAAGGATTTATAATGACAAAACCAGATATGATTGTTTTTATGGGTGGTCAAGGTTCGGGCAAGGGAACCTTTGCAAATTTATTATTAAAACAACACGAATTTAATTATGTAGAGGCGGGCGCGATTTTAAGACAAATGCCAAAAGAATCCGAAATATGTAAAAAAATCACCCGTGGTGAATTGGTGGGCGACGAAGATTTGTTTCCAATTATTGCCGAACATATTAAAACTGATAAAGATTTAATCTTGGACGGATTTCCACGCACAATTGGTCAGGCCAAATGGTTGGTCGCAAATTATGCAGATAAATTTAATATCAAAATAATATTTTTAAACATCACTGAAGAAACCATGATTGCCCATATTCAAAAAAGAATAAGGGAAGGGGGTAACCGTTCTGATGACAATGATACCGCCGCTGTTCAGAAACGAATTGCCGCGTTTAAATCAACAACTATGCCGGCAATAATGTGGCTTGCCCAGCAACCAAATGTTGCATTTTTCGACATCAAATTACCAACCGATGATATAGATATAAATTTCAATTATATAATGAAACAATTGGGTTAAAACACCCGTCGTCTGGCAATAGTGTACAAACCATACCCAATCAACAGCACCATTATCGAGATAAATATCACAATCGCAGTATGTGAATATTCTGCATACGGCAAAGACATATTCATACCGTAATAGCCAACAATCACACTTGGGACCATTAAAACGATATTCCATATAGTCAATCGATTAATGTAAGTGTTAGAATCAATATTAATCACACTTTCAAATGTTTCCTTAATCGACTTTAACATCTTGCTGTAACTTGTTACGACCTCAATGGCCTGATTAAATTCGATTCGGGTATCTTCTGCCAGTTCCTGATTATCTTCATCCTTTACAAAACCGCGCATTTTATCAATTTTATCCATAACAGTTAAATTGCCCTTTAGTGATGCCATATATAATGTATAAGCATTTTCAACCTCTAGCAACTGCATAAGTTCTTGCTTACGAATGCGTTCTTGCAATGTCTTTTTAGAAGCCAATACTTTTTTATTTAATTCCTTTAATGCACGCAAATAAGATTCCGCAATATAGTAAATTATGTTCAAAATAAAGGTTTCACGACTGTTCATTTCATCGTCTTTGATTTTATCTAACAAATCACATCTTTTACGACAAACAGTAATAACCTGTTTATTAGAATAAATTATTGATAACGGTTCAGTATGCCAAGTTGTGTCCATTTCACGATTAGCAATCGGGAAACGCACAATTATAACCTTGTAATCATCTTCTATTTCAATACGCGGCTGTTCATCAGGGTCTAAAATATCAGATATAGTATCTTCATCTATTTTATATTCATTTAATAAACGTTCGAAATCTTCGTGTGTTTTTAATTTTCTTTCATCAAACATAGCACATTCTCCTTTTGTTTGTGTTTTTATTTATGGATGAATTTTATCACAATATAGTAAAAAATCAACTGTTTTTGACCGCTATGATAACTATGTTTTCTTTGTCTTTTATTTTTTGCTTGCACGAATCGGTCAAATATTACTAGTATGCGCATAAAGAAACAACAAAAGGAAGGTTTCAATGATAATAGGAATTGGAATTGATATGGTCGAAAGCGACAGATTTTTGGACTGGTCTGCTTTTAAAAAACAACGCATTTTCACCAAAAAAGAACTAGAATACGCAAACGATGACAATGCACGCAGCGAAAAGCATCTGGCTAACTTTTGGGCTGCAAGAGAGGCGGCATTAAAAGCTCTTGGCACTGGATTCAGTGATGATATTTCTTTTTCAGATATATCTGTTACACACGATGACAACGGTCGCCCAGAACTGGTGATTGCTGGTGGCGCGAAAAACGCATTAAAAGAATTGGCGGGAACAGACGCACATGTGATGTTATCCATAACCGACCAAGATGATTATTCTGCCGCTGTG
>CACXVH010000026.1 GCA_902771095.1 uncultured Pseudomonadota bacterium | reverse complement strand
GATTTAAAAAATGATGGATTTTTAACGAATTACAGATTTTTTTGTTTTAATGGTAAATTTAAAAATTTAACTGATTTTGCAAAGAGATGTGCGCCAATAATAAATAAAAGAATTTTAGAAGCATTTGCCAAAGTTGGTGTTCTTGATTCTTTGGAAAAAAATCGTGCGTTGATATTTATGAATGCTGATGCAATATTGGCATACTCTTCAAAATCACGTGAAAATGCAAATTCGTTATCTTTGTTTGCAGATACAACCGAAGATGACATAAGTGAAGACAGATTATTAAAAGATTTGCCAAAAACAAAACCATGGACTTTTGCGCAAAAATTAGAAAATGAATTATCTGCGTTGGGATTTTATATTTCTGCACATCCGTTGGATCAATACAAACATTTAATTGCTCGCATGCAATTAACAACCAGTCAGACATTAGAAAATATAGCTGACAGAAAACCTGTTCAGATTGCTGTTAATGTTAATTCTTTTTCAAGGCGCAGAACCAAGACAGGTAAAGACATGTTGACCGTAAATGCTTCGGACAGTTTTGGTAATATTGAATGTGTCGCGTTTGGCGATGCGTCCATAGAATTATCACAAAAACTGACTTCTGAAACATCTGTTATAATTTCTGGAAAAACTTCTGTGCGTGACGACAGGGTTTCTATATTCATAGATTCTATTATGCCATTGGCGCAATGGGTTGCAAAAATTGCAAAAACAATGACTTTGGATATTCATGATAAATCTGTTTTGGAAAATGTCAAAAAAGTTATTGCTACATTGCCACACGGAAATACACAGGTTATTTTAAATTTATATTCAAATAATAAAAGTGTCTCTTTGGTGTTAAAGCAACCCGTAGAATTGGGTGCAACAACAGCGAAAGATTTAAGCGCTTTTGGAATCAAGGTGGATATAGAATAATGAAACATATACCTGTCCTTTTAAATGCTGTAAAAGATACACTTGGCGATATTCATGGTCGAACAATTGTTGATTGCACATTTGGTGCCGGTGGATATACACGCGAATTTTTAGAATCTGGTGCTAATGTAATTGCGTTTGACAGGGATGTTAATGTTGTCCCCGATGCCAAAGAAATACAAAAACAGTATGGCGACAGATTTCGCTTTATAAATGCGCCCTTTTCTGAAATCAATCAATTGGACCAAAATGATTTTGATGATGTTGTTTTTGATTTGGGGATTTCTTCGATGCAGATTGATAATGGTGCGCGTGGTTTTTCTTTTCGGTTTGATGCACCGCTTGATATGCGTATGGATACACGAACAAAATTAACAGCAGCTGATTTAATAAAAAAATTATCTGATTCGGAATTGGCAGATATATTATATGAATATGGCGATATAAAAAAATCATATATGATGGCAAAAATACTTAAAAAAGAATTGCCCGAAACAACCTTTCAATTGCGTGATTTAATAAAAAATCCAAATGATGTTGCCCCAATATTTCAGGCATTGCGTATTGCTGTGAATGATGAAATGGGACAGATTAAATCTGCGCTGTCAAATGTTCATAATTTATTGCGCCCGGGGGGCAGATGTATTTGTGTGACCTTTCATTCCATTGAAGACAGAATTGTAAAAAATACTTTTCGTAAATGGACGGAAGTTGGTGGCGATCCCCGTTTGCCAACGGTAAAGGTTGCAGAATATAAACCTTTGCGCACTATGGTTCCATCTAATGAAGAATTGGTAAAAAATCCGCGTGCGCGTTCTGCGCATATGCGTGGTGTTATCAAGGTATAAATATCTTGTTGACTTGATTTGCCGATTTTTGATAAAATGAGTCAGATAAAATTAAGGAAAGGAAAATGATACAAAATTTATCAAAATATGTGTTATGTGTTTTTGGCGGTTTGCTTTTGCTTACATCTGTGGCAGAAGCGGTATGTCCTGTTTGCACAATTGCTATTGGCGCCGGTCTTGAGAGTATGCGTGTTTTGGGTGTTAAAGATGTTTTGACCGGTATATGGGCGGGCGGTTTGACTATTTCTTTGATTGGTTGGACTGCGGGTTATATGCACAAGCATAATGTTAAAAATCCAATTTGGTATTTGTTGAATGCGGTTATTTATATTGCCTTGCTGGCTGGTGTGTATTTCTTTCCGGTCGGCAATCCGATTGTAAAATGGTGGGAAAATTGCATGTGGCACATGGACCAATTTTTGCTGGGGACATTGGTTGGCGCGATTACATTTATCTTGATGGAATTGTGGTATGCACATATAAAAAAGAATAATGGCGGGCATACACCATTCCCTTTCTTAAAAGTTATAATGCCTTTTGGTGGTTTATTGGTGATGACAGGTGTTTTTTACGCGATAATAAAGTTGTTGCCACAATATGGTATCGTTTTATGTTAATCTAGACGGAGATGAATTATGAAAAAATCAAATCAAAAATTATCTATGGAAGAAATGATTGAAAAACTTGATGCTGCTAAAAAGGCAAATCCGCTTGATTTATCGTCTGACCAAGATTTATCAATCGCTTTGATGAATTTGGTTTCATTAGAAGAACATTTCTTTTTTAGTGGCGCAAAAACTGGTAAGGTGGGCTTTTATGATTTGATTAACACTGTTCGCAATATGCGCAAAGAATTGATGGAACGCATTGTTAAAAAGTCCAGTGGTGAAGATGGCGAAGTTTGGTGCATTTCTAAACATTTGTTGGCTGCTTCTATGCGTTTGTATGAAGTGGGGACCAAGGCAATGGGTGCCGGTCGCAAAAAGGAAGCATATGATATGTTTGAAAAAGCATATGATTTGTATTCTTTGTTTTGGGGGTTAAATATGCATCTTATTGATTTGACTGGGGTCAAGGAATCTGTGCCCACTTTTTACGATGGTGCGAGAGAGGTTTGTGCCGACAACAAAACAGAAAAAAAAGTTGTAAAACCGGCGAAAAAAGAAGAAAAAGTTTCTGGTGTTCGAAGATTGGGACAGTGGGTAAGAGAGAAAGTTAATTGCTGTATAGAATAAATTCTTGCATTAAGGGTGCAAAAAGTGATAAAATAAAAAGCGAGGAGAACAAAAGTGGCAGGGATTATGAAAAATTTTTTAAAAGTTTCTGTTGTCGCATTGGCAATACCAGCGGTGGCATTTGGTGCGCAAAGGGTTAATCCTCGTGGGGGAACAACATCTCGTTCTGCGGAAACTAATAATTCGGCGGCATCTGTGATTTCAAGATCTGTGGCAAAAGATGGACGACAAACTCGTTCGGCTGTTTCGTCCCAAGGTGTTAAGGCGCGTTCTGCGCGTCCTGTGGCAAATACGGCACGGTCCGCAACTGCGCGCTCTGGTTCTGTTGTAAGTGGTCAACCAGAAAAAAAACAAGTTGCGCGCGCAACAAAATTATTTACAGATACAACAAAAATTGGTGGTGGTTATGCCCAATGCCAGGAAGCATACGCAACATGTATGGATCAGATTTGTGGAAATGCAAATGACACATACAGAAGATGTTATTGCAGTGATAGATTCACTGGATTTCGCGAAACATCTGAAAATTTAGATACTGCGTTGACAATGTTGGCGGAATTCCAAGATAAAAATTTGGATGCCGTTGATAAGTCCGCGGCAGAAGTGACCGCTATGTATATGGCAAGTGATGGCGAAAAAGCGATAAAAAAAGATACCAGTGCTTCACAAAAGTTATTGAATAATATAAGTAATATTTTGTCTGGTAAATCAACCATCAAAACAAATACCAATTTAAATTCTTTGGGTGTTCTTGATTTTTCTAGTTTTGAATTTGACGAAGATGATATCTGGGGTGAATCTTCATCAATATTTGGCGATGGCTCTGCATCAAATATTGCCAATTTAGAAGGTAAGGCACTTTATAACAAGGCGCACAAACAATGTATAGAACTTGTTCAAGATTCCTGTGGCAGCGAAGCGGTATTCAATCTAGTGCGCAGTTCTTATTCCATTATGATTTCCCAAGATTGTAATGTTGTGGAAAAAAGCATCAATGCAAAGCGTGCTGCGGTTGAAGAAACGGTTAGAACAGCTCAAAAATATTTGCGTGATGCAAGGTTAGAAGAATATCGCGCGCATAATTCTGCGGATGTTATTGAATGTTTGACAAATGTTGAAAAAGCCATGCGCAATTCTGTGGCGTGTGGCGAAAACTATGAAAAATGTATGGATTATACTGGTCGGTATATTGATGTTTCAACGGGCGAAGCAATTTATTCGAATCGTTTGTTCGGTTTGAATTCTTTGATTGTTTTGGACGGCAGTGCCGATGTATTAAAGGCAAATTCCGCGTTTGATAAATGGTTGGATGGAAAGAAGTCGTTTGCAGCAACTGCATTAGATTCTTGTCATGATATATCGTCTGTTGTGTGGCAAGAATTTAAACGTTCTGCCCTTATTCAAATAGCCCAGGCCCAAGATGATAGAATTCAAAAAATCAAAGATTCTTGCGTAGAAACAATCAAAGATTGTTATGATACGACATCTGAAACATTGTATGATATGGATACTACAGAATTGCAATCTACGGGCGCTTTTGTGGCGGTTGCATCACGCGGAACATGTTATGACAAGGTTTTGGCTTGTTCTTCGTTGTATGGTGACCAAGAAGGTTGTAAATACGACGATAAAACAAAAAAATTAACAAATGCACCGGGCAAAAAATGTGGTATACAATCGTTGTTGGCTTTTGTTGATACGGTTGACGCGGTCAAGGTTGCCGAAGGGTGTGAGGTGGCATTAACCAAATATGCTCATCAATTATGCGATCCAGAGGTTGGCGACACCGAAGACATTGTGTACCCAATGGGATGTAGAAATTGGACACGTGCAGAATTAACCACCAAGATGGAAGAGCGAAGAAAGGTATTTTGTCCTTCTGCGATGGTTAATGATGATGAAGCAAATACTTTATCAACCAGTGCGGATGCCTATAATACACGTATTATGAACCAGATAATTTCAGATATATATCGTGAATTAGAGATCACATTTATTGGTGGTTGTGAAGAGGTTGGTGGTCGTTGGACAACAGACACACCGTCTTCGCGAAATTTGTTAAATATGGATTTCTATTGGACTTATTATGGAATTACAATTAACAATCAAACCGATATAAATAGTTTGAACCAACATAATACAGGTTGGTGTGTTGGAACCGATGAACAAGAACAATGTTTGAACCTAAGGCCGACATATAACACACGTTGGGAAAACGACCAATGTGTTTTACCAGAAAATTGGTATGAAGATCAATGTCATAATGTTTTGTATGGTACCTGGAATACAAGCAATGATACTTGTTCGGTATCTGATATGTTCAATGCTCTTGGACATTAATTTGTGGTTTAAAAAAAAGCGGGAATATCCCGCTTTTTTTATAGTTGAAATGTTTTTTTTATTTACCGTTTAATGATTTTAACATTTTCATAACCATATCGCGTTGAGAATCAGATGGTAATTCCCAATAAAGATTTATCAATCGCAAAGATTCTGTTTTTGTTAACGGGTCATCTTCTTTCTGTTCAGAAACACGCATAGAACGAGTGGATTTTGTTTCTGGCGGAAAATTTCCAGGAAGTCCCATAAAGAAAAAATCTACGGGTGTTTCCAATGCCTGACTTAAATCAAACAATCTTGCCGCAGGTATACGATTGCCAGCGGTTTCGTATTTTTGAATTTGCTGAAAGCTGATTCCACATTTCTTTGCCAAATCAGATTGAGACATTCCCAGCATAACCCGACGCAATTGCAACCGTTGCGCGATATGTCTATCAATTTCGTTTATAAGACCTGGTTTGCGTGTCATCGTTTTAACCCCCATTTGATAAGAAAATGTTCCTTTCCCATTTATATATACAATTTTTCTTTTTGTTTTGCAATCAAAAAACATATGTGATATTATATTTTGACTAGAAAGGAAGTGTTTTAATGAAACCAATAGTTTTATGTATTTTAGATGGTGTTGGTATCAATCCAAAGTGTGAGCATAATGCGGTCGCGTTGGCAAAAATGCCCTATTTCGATGAATTGTTAAGCAAATATCCAAATTCAAAATTAAAAGCCAGTGGACGGGCTGTTGGTTTGCCAGGTGGAATTATGGGAAATTCAGAGGCGGGTCATATAACTATTGGTTCTGGTCGCATAGTAAATCAATTTTTACGCAGATTTGAAATATTGAATTTTAGTAAAAACAAACCATTAAAAAATTTTATTAAATCTGTTAAATCAGATAATGGTATTGTTCATATTGTGGGATTAATGTCCGATGGTCGTGTCCACTCTGATATTTTTGCTACTATCAAGATGATAAAATATATCGTCAAACATAAATTACGCGTGTGTATTCATTTTGTTGCCGATGGTCGTGATACACCACCGCAATCCGCACAGAAATATGTTGATATGTTGAAAAGTGAATTATCAAAAGAATTTAACAAAGATTTGGTGTTTTTTGGGACCTTGTCTGGTCGGTATTGGACAATGGACAGAAACAATAATATGGATAGAACAAATCTTGCTTTTGACGCAATAGCAAAAGGCAAAGCAAAATATCACGCAAAAAATATAGATGTTGCCTTGGCATACGCTTATGCACGCGGTGAAACAGATGAATTTATTAAGCCAACAGTTATAACATCTGTAAAATTAACTAAACAGGATGGATTGTTGTTCTGCAATTATCGTGGTGATCGTGCGCGTCAAATTTTGCGCAAGATTATTACCACAGGTTGTCATATATTATGCTTTTCTCAATATGGCGAAGGATTGAACGAAGTTTGCCCTGCTATTTTACCAGATATAATAACAGAAAATACTTTGGGAGATATTCTGGAAGAAAATGGAAAGTCCCAATTGCGTATCGCAGAGACAGAAAAATATAACCATGTCACATACTTTATGGATGCAGAAAGAAACATGGATTACAAGATGGAAGAAAAGATTTTAATACCATCCCCAGATGTAGAAACTTTTGATAAAAAACCATCTATGTCTGCGGACGAAATTACTGCTGCGCTTTTGCCGTGTCTTCCAAAATTTGATGTTGTGCTATTAAATTTTGCAAATGGCGATATGGTCGGTCATACTGGAAATGAAAAAGCAGCAATCAAAGCGATGGAATGTTTGGATAAACAATTGAAAAAAATTGTGCCAGCTGTACTTAAATTAGATGGTGCTGTGTTAATAATCGCAGACCATGGCAATGCAGAACAAATGTGGGACAATAAACATAATGTTCCTTTGACTTCGCACACTACAAACCCTGTGCGTTTTATAATGGTTTCAAACGGTAAATATAAAGCACATAATGGTGCTTTGCGTGATGTTGCGCCAACTATATTGAAATTATTAAAAATCAAAAAGCCAAAAGAAATGACTGGTAAATCATTGATATAAAAAAATCCCGTAAAAACGGGATTTTTTTATCTGGTGTGTGGCCAGTTTTGTCTTTCGTTGTATGCCAGCTTTTCGGCTGTTATGTTGTGAATAATACGAATTGTTTTATCTATTTCAAGCAACAATTCATCACCGCGTTTGTGTTCGTAAATTTTTGGTGATTCTGGATTATTGTTTATGGTTAAATTGTCATTGATTAATTTTCTGCCTATTTTATTACCGTATACCCACAACTGTAAACCCTTGACCCCCAAAACAACAGCATGTTCAAAATTATGTTCTTTGTAATTGGCCAGTTTTGTCCAAATCATACCATCCTGGGTATATTTTACTTCAAAAGTATCGCCTTTGGCGGGTTTAAATTCTTTCACATTTTTTACTTTGGAATATCCGGTTTTCTTATAAGGTTCTTCATCAAATTGGTTTAATGAAATTGTATAATATTCTGCGAAAAGCGGTTCAAGTATCATTACAGATTTTATTACCATTTTGTTTCCTTTTTGTTTTGTCTTTGTTGTTTAAAAAAATCGCGCAGCATTTTGGCAGATTGTTCTGCAAATTCTGGCATTTGAATTATATTTGGTTTCCATAAATGTTTATCGTTTTCAAAAACACGGGTATTTGCGGTTATCCCACCGCCCTTTTCATCGGTTGCTGCAAAATAAATATTTTTAATACGCGCAAAAGAAATAGCGGTTGCACACATTGCGCACGGTTCCAGTGTTACATATAAATCACAACCATCCAAAAACTTTTGTCCCAATTTTTTGCATGCGTTGCTTATCGCGACTATTTCCGCGTGTAATGTTGGATTTTTAGATTTTTGCACCCTATTTTCGCCACGCGCGATAATTTTACCATTTTGAACAATTACTGCGCCGATTGGAACATCGTCATGGGTTAGTGCTTTTTTTGCTAAAATAAATGCTTGATTCATAAAATTCATAAGATACACTTTATACTATGAAATCAAATTTGCAAATTATTTCTGGAAAATATCGAGGCAAAAAATTACTTTTGCCAAATGATGCACGCCCAACACAAAATATGGCACGCGGGGCTTTGTTTAATATATTAAATGGTGTTATGGACACGACGAGTGCGATTGCTGTATGGGATGCTTTTGCGGGTTCTGGTGCATTTGGTTTGGAATGTTTATCGCGTTTCAATAATACGATAGTTGTTTTTACTGATAATTCAGCCAGTTCTATAGATACAGTAAGAAAAAATTTAACTTCAATAAGCGAACGCGCAACTATTGAAAAGACAGATGCAATATCTGATA
>CACXVH010000025.1 GCA_902771095.1 uncultured Pseudomonadota bacterium | reverse complement strand
AAAAATTCATCTGAGATTGCCCAGGTTGCGACAATTTCTGCAAACAACGACAAAGACATCGGTCAAAAGATTGCTGATGCGATGGACAAAGTTGGCAAAGAAGGTGTTATAACCGTCCAAGAAGCCAAAGGTTTGGACACAGAAATTGATGTTGTCGAAGGTATGCAATTTGACCAGGGCTTTATGTCACCATATTTCGTCACAAACAGCGAAAAAATGTTGGCAGAATTAGACGGCGCGCAAATCTTGGTTTCTGAAAAGAAAATCACTGGTTTGCAAGCATTATTGCCTATTTTGGAACCAATCGCTCAATCGGGGCG
Organism: uncultured Pseudomonadota bacterium; assembly: GCA_902771095.1. Classification (GTDB taxonomy): domain Bacteria; phylum Pseudomonadota; class Alphaproteobacteria; order Rs-D84; family Rs-D84; genus Enterousia. The sequence goes on along the minus strand of CACXVH010000025.1, from coordinate 8,707 downwards.
TCCATTGTTGATTATTGCCGAAGATATTGAAAGCGAAGCATTAGCGACACTGGTCCTTAACCGTCTGCGTGGTGGGTTAAAAGTTTGTGCTGTCAAGGCACCTGGTTTTGGTGACCGTCGTAAAGAAATGTTAAAAGATATAGCAATCTCGACTGGTGCTACTGTTATATCAGATGATATGGGTATGACACTTGAAAACATCAATCCGGCGGTTTTAGGGTCTGCAAAACGCATCATTGTATCCAAAGATAAAACTTTGTTGGTCAATGGTAATGGCGATAAAAAAGCAATAGAAGCACGTGCAGCCGAAATTCGTAAATCTATAAAAGATTCAACCAGTGATTATGATAAAGAAAAATTGGCAGAAAGATTGGCTAAATTGGTCGGTGGTGTGGCTGTTATCCATGTTGGCGGTATGACCGAAGTCGAAGTCAAAGAAAAGAAAGACCGTGTTGACGATGCATTGTCTGCAACTCGCGCTGCTGTCGAAGAAGGCATTGTTGCTGGCGGTGGTGTCGCATTGGTTCGCGCTGTTGAATCATTGAAAAAATTATCTGGCGCAAATACAGACCAAAATGTCGGTATTGATATTGTTCGTCGTGCTATCGTTTCACCATGTATGCAAATAGCAGAAAACGCGGGTGTATCCGGCGAAATAGTTGTTGGTAAAATTATGGAAAATTCTGACTATAATTTCGGATACAATGCACAAAATGGCGAATATGTTGATATGATGAAATCTGGAATTATCGACCCGGCAAAGGTTGTTAAAACAGCTATATTGGCTGCTGCATCTACCGCAGGGGTGTTGTTAACCACTGGTGCAGTGATGACTGAAATTCCCGAAGAAAAATCTTGTTGTGGTGGACAAAATCCCGCCATGCCAGGAATGATGTAAAAAAATAAAGGTTGGGCGATGCCCAACCTTTTTCTTAACTTTTAAGATTTTTTCTGCTAAGATTTTTCTTAAAAGGTGGTTTATGTCAAAAGGTATACGGAAAATCTGGAAAAAATTTTGGACACCGATATTGCACAACCCAATTATTCAATGGACATTGGCAATCGTGTTGGCTGGCGTAACATGGTTTGTATTTCTCTCTTCCCGACATCGTTTTACCAATACAGAATCATTGAAACAGTATCGCAACAAGCCCGTTGTTTTTGTGTTTTTTCACGGACGCTGCGCAATGTTATCACCGGTTATAAGGTGCGCCCGTATAAAATCTTATTGCGTGTCATCGCGTCACAAAGATGGTCGTATGATGGCGCGTCTGCAAAGATTGTTTGGTCTGCGCGCTATTTATGGTTCTACATCCGATGGGGCGGTTGCAGTTTTGCGCGAAGGGGTCCGTATTATGCGTGATGAAAAAGTTTCCATGTGCGTTCCCGTTGACGGTCCATCTGGTCCATCATTACATTTACAAGACGGCGCAATATATTTTGCCCGCATGACTGGCGCCCCAATTGTTCCATGCTGTTTTTCTTGTTCAAGACCAATATATCTGGACAGATGGGATAAATTTATGATACCGAAATTATTCGGAACAATAACTGTGAACATTGGCAAACCGATTCACATAGATTCTAAATTGCATGGCGAATCGTTTGAACAAAAACGCAAAGAGATTGAAAACATCATGATTAAGCAATTGCGTAATATGGACACCGAATTTGATTTACCAGAAATTGAATACGGTCTTAATGCCACAGAATACAAGAAACACAACCGCAACAAATAAATATGAAAAAACAGCAAGGACCAGCAAACTGGTCCTTGCTTTATTCAGTATTTCTGGAAGGGAGGAACCTTTAGAATCTGAATCTTTTTCGGTCAACATCTATTGACATCAACCTTATGCTTATACCATAGAACATTAAAAAAAGAAGTCAAGTTTTTATTTCAAAAAAACGCATTATTTTTGATAAAAAAATTCAGGGTCGCAATCGCGACCCCAAATTTATCAACAATGTTTATTAGAAATTATATCTGAATTTCAACATACCTGTTTGTGAAGTATAATCTTTGCGGACATCAATATCATAGTTGATAGAGAAATCTACACTCTTATATTTCAATCCCAAACCGATACCGAATTCACCGCCCAAACGGTTCAACCGTTCACCACGCAAAGTATAAGCATCTACACCCGGCATTGTGACAGTTGCCATATTTCTGTCGGACAACATATCATATTTAACCGCTGCATTTAATTGTGGGATTATTTTTGTATATCTGTCCATATTAATATTGAACGCATATTTTGCACCCAATACACCTGTCAAGAAATCAGTATCTTTTGCCTTAGTTTTTACACCCAACGAATTAGTGTAATCGTCAGCATTTACATGCATATAACGCAATCCTAATTCCGGTGTGATACCAGTTGCAAAATCATACCCAGTCATGACAGAACCACCGAACGAATCGACATCGTAATCACCAGTCACAGGTGTTCCCATAACGATACCTTCTTCGCTGAAATCAGACATTGTGTAATTCAACACAGTATTTACATACCATGCGGCTGGTTTATATTGACCATACACAAATATTGTATTGCTGTCGATTTCTGTATCACGTTGTGTTCCGGTTATATCAGAGTGAGCATAAGAATACCCTGCCCCAATTGTCCAAACTTTGTTGATTGTTCCATCCATACCGGCTGCAACTCCACGGGTATAACCGCTGAATGCATCGTTTTGTTTGGACTTATTGAACAAACCTTGCGCCCAAACGCCACCGGATGTTAATCTGACATCACCACCATTACGACCGAATCTTGGCGCAGCCATACGCGCACCCGCCAAATTTGTAACCGTGGTTTGAACCGCAGTTGCAACAGATTGCGTCACAGATTCTGTTTCTGGATGCACTGCTTTGGCTGCTTTTTCAACTTCCTGTTTTGCTTCTGGTGTCCCTTCTGCCAATTTTTCCTGCATCTTAACCGCCAAATCGTTCAACTTTTCTGATGTAGACTTTGAAGCCCCGGCAACAACAGCGGCAGTTTCTTGTGCTATACCCGCTTCTTCCGCGATATCTTCAACAGATTTCATAGTTGCTGTTACATCACCCCCGTTCCATTCAAGATCATAAACAGAATTCTTCGCATTAGCAAACACAGCGTTACCAAACACATGGTATGTTCCTTCGCCAGACAAAGTTAAATTCAAAGTCCCATCACCATCGAAAGTGCCAGCTGTGATTTGCGCATCACCCTCACGCAAAGTCATAGCCATTGTTCCACCCAACGTGATAGTTCCCTGTTCAACAGATGCAGTTCCAATATTCAAAGTTGCACCATTTGCAACAACCAATTCGCCGTCACCAGTTATACCACCATCAATTGTAGTTGTTCCGGACGCAACGGTGACAGTCCCGATATTATGGATATCGTTTGCAACATTATTTGCTTTGTTTCCACTAAATGTATTTGTTCCAGCAAAATAAACTGTCCCAGTATTATAAATTGCACCACCATTTGTAGCGGCAATATTATCATTAAAAGTGGATCCAGAGAATGTCATCACACCACCATCGTTATTGTCAAGGTCTTTGGCACCATCATTGTAAACAGCCCCACCGTTTCTACCTGCTTTGTTTCCAGAGAAAATACTTGATACAGTTACACCATCACCTTTACCTAAACCATTATTGGCATAAAAAGTATTATAAATAGCGCCACCATCTTGTTTTGCTTCATTACCAGTAAATGTAGCAGCAATATCCAATTTTGCAGTAGAATTATGCGCTGATTTTCCAAGACGCGTTCCTATGGCTCCACCAACAGTACCAGATTTATTTCCTTCAAAGGTCGTTCCAGAAATACTACCAACAATCGTACTGGAAACAGCACCCAATGAAATAGCCCCACCCCCAACAGGATTAGAATCTGAAACTAAAACAGTATAATTTCCATCAGAATCCAAAGCATAATGAGCTGTATTTCCTTTAAACAAACTATTTTTTATTGTCAAACCACCATAATTACCAACGGCACCTCCATCGTATTGAGAATGGTTAGAAATAAACTGACTGTTCTCTACATCTAATAATCCTGTACCAACACCAGTTGCAAGGGCCCCGCCACCATCCCCTAAAAGAGCATTATCTTTGAAAACAGAATTTTTAACGGTCAACTTAGATCCAGTTTCAATAAAAGCAACCACACCAAATCTGCGATTCTGGTATAACGTCGCATTTGCCGATGAATCACTTGAATTACCAACATAATTACCACCAGATAATAAAACATCATCGTTATTATTCAAATAGTAGTACGCATGATTCAAAATTTGATTTTTAATTTCTGTTTCACCAGCAACACTCGCCATTGCAGGCATGACTGCCAATGCTGGCAAAACGGAAACACCCATCAAAAAATTATGAAATTTTTTATTCATGATAATTCTCCTTTCTTTATCATATGGATTTATTATACCTTAAAAAGGACATAAAAGCAACTCGCTATATAAAAATAAAAAATATTTTCAAAAATCTATTTATCGCCAAAATACAATTTGGAATATTCATACATAATATCAATTGGGATTCCACGATAACCAAATTTGTCCCAATTATGTGTCGCGACATAAAACGCAGACCGCCAATCTTCAAAAGCCGCCTGTTCCCAATCTATGAAGTAAGTAATATCAAATGTTTTTTCATCCAGCATAAAATTCTGCCAAAAATCGCCCTGGAACCAGCCATAACAAAATCCAGGTTTTGCATTTGTATTCGGTTTTAAATCACGAATTTCAACTGGGTCTTGCCTGCCAATTACATACAAAAAATTCGCAATCTGTTTGGCGATATGTTCACGATGTTGCCCTATTACCTTTGGCGGAATATCTGTTAACAAAGTCCCATTTGCAAATTCATATTTACGAATATAAATATTTTTATACGGGATAACTTTTACCAATGGAATTTTTATTGGGGAAATCCCATAGAACGCATCAACGATTCGTTTTTCACGAATCGAAATTTCTTTGCCATCGTTAAAAAGCGGAAATTTAAAAACATGTTTATCGTTCAAAATAACAATAAAATTTTTACATCCATATCCAACCAAAGTCCGTATTTTGCGTTGCTTCATATTTTTTGCAAATTTGCGAACATATCGAACATAGTCACGTGTTTGCGGAAAACGAATCCGTGTACGCACTTTATCGCGCAAGCGCTTTGACCAAATAAAGCCACAAACGATATTAGATATAAAATGTCGCATATTTTGCCTTTTGCTTTTGTGAATATAATCATAGGACAAAAAACAAATGTATGCAAATTAATAATTGAAAAAACAAATATTGCATATATAATATAGGGCTGAATTGGGGTATAGTTTAATGGTAGAACAGCAGACTCTGACTCTGTATATCGCGGTTCGAGTCCGTGTACCCCAACCAAGATTTAACCACCCCTTATTTGCATCAAAGGAACATATAATGAACAAACCCAACATCAAAAAAGTTTTCATAGAAAATTACAAACAATATCACATCTATAAAATTATTGATGCAAATGGCAACAAAATCTTTAATGCTGAATCTCCGTATTTTCTTAATGACGGTTGTGTAACATTTGCTGCGTCTTCAACAAACGAAATTTATAAACTCATAAACCAAAAGATAAAACAACTTCAATCAGGCCACAAAAATAAAAGATTAAAATAATTAAGTATTGTTTTAATCAAATATTTTGATGTTTTTAAAATCATCATGACTGGCGCCTGGGACAAATTTAATATCTTTTTCATCTACCCATGTTTTTGCAAGGTCATAAGGGACGATTTTATCGCGCCCACCAACAAAATGAACCTGAGGAACATTCGGCAAAGCATCCATATTCAAAGATTCACTCAATGGTTTATCACCAAAATATTCTGTCCATTTTTTGTGATTCAAAACCCCAGCAATCGTAATCCATTTATCAACTTTCATTTTTGGATTTTGTTTTATAATTAAACCAGAAACCATTGCCCCGCCAGAATATCCAATTAAAATTAGTTTTTTATTTTTTGCGATTTGGTTCAGCACTTCCGTTTCTGCATCTATCACTTTTTGTGAAAATCGACCAGTTGTCCAATCTGATTCACTGCATCTTTCATCCATAATAAATTGGCAAGGACGCGCCACATAGACCACATTTTCAAAATTATCTTTTTCCGCTAAATCGCGGACAAATGTTCCATGCGGTGTCGGGTCATCTGTTGGCAAGCCATACGAATCAAAAGCATTTCCATCACCTTCGACATAAATATGAATTAAATTATTTTTTGAGTTGTTAATTTTTTGCCATGTTGCGATTTGATAATTTTCTGTTTGAATTGGTACATATTGGAAATCGCTTGGGGCGACCCACCCTGCGCCTGCGCATCCTGATAATAAAATACAGAACAATAATTTTTTCATAACTCTATTTTTACATTTTGAAAAAAATAATTCAACAAAGATGGAAAACGATTTTTTTTGTGTTATAATCGCACCCGTTGAGCAAAAAGATAATTATTAAAAAAAGGAAAAATCATGAAAATTAAACCATTTGCAGGTGTCCGTCCACCAAAAGAATTGGCCGCTGAGGTTGCTTCGCGCCCTTATGATGTTTTGAATTCTGTCGAAGCCAAGAATGAGGCAGGCGAAAAATCTTTGCTGCACATTATCAAACCAGAAATTGATTTTGACCCAATTGCTGATGAACACGAACAAAAGACCTATGACAAAGCAGTTGAAAACTTCAAAAAATGGCAAGACAACGGCTGGCTTAAACAAGACGACAAAGAAATGTATTACATTTACGCACAAACAATGGATGGACGCACCCAGTATGGATTGGTTGCGGCTGCAAATGTAGATGATTATATGACTGGGAAAATCAAAAAACACGAATTAACACGCAAAGAAAAAGAAGATGATCGTATGATTCATGTTCGTATTCAAAACGCAAATTTGGAACCTGTGTTTTTTGCTTATCCTGATGTAGCAGAAATGAACGAATTGGTTGCAAATTGGATTAAAAATCATGAACCAGAATATGACTATGTTGCACCGGATGGCTTTGGTCACACTTTCTGGAAAATTGATGATGACGCAACAAACAAACGCATTACCGAAATATTTGAAAAAGTTCCTGCATTTTATGTTGCAGACGGCCACCACAGAACTGCGGCGGCGGCTCGTGTTGGTGCAGAAAAACGCGAACAAAATCCGAATCACACAGGCAACGAAGAATACAACTTTTTCTTGGCTGTGATTTTCCCAGAATCTCAATTGCATGTTATCGACTATAACCGCGTGGTCAAAGATTTGAACGGGCTATCGGCAGAAGAATTTATCGCAAAATTGCGTGAATCTTTTGATGTTGTGGAAATGGGCAACGAAATCTATCATCCAAACAAATTGCATAACTTTTCGATGTATTTGGGGGGTAAATGGTATTCTTTGACGGCGAAACCTGGCACATATAATGACAACGACCCAATTGGTGTTTTGGATGTGACAGTATTGTCGAATTTAGTATTTGATAAAATCTTGAACCTGGGCGATTTGCGCACATCAAAAAGAATCGACTTTGTTGGCGGAATCCGCGGTCTTGGCGAATTGAAAAAGCGCGTTGATTCTGGTGAAATGGCGGTTGCTTTTGCATTGTATCCAGTGACCATGCGTCAAATTATTGACATTGCTGATACAGGCAACATCATGCCACCAAAGACAACTTGGTTTGAACCAAAATTACGCAGTGGTTTGGTTATCCACAAATTGTCATAAAAGAAGTATAAAAAATAAAAACACCGCCCAATCGGGCGGTTGTTTTTTGTAATTAAACTATTGTGCCACCCCGAACACTGCGCGACGGAAATCGGCGTTGTCCGCGATGCGTTGCGAGCATTCGTCCGCACAGGAGTTCTCGCAATTAGACGCGGACCCGTAGGAGTAACCGTACACCCACGAAGGGGACGCGACATTACAGACACTTCCACCACTTGGGGTATAACTGCTCATCTTGCACCAGCAATATTGACCACCACTGCTGCTACTGAATGTATTACCCGGCTTTATTGCATCACTCGCACAACTACCATATTCCGCTGCTCGCGCTTGCTCTTCCGTCATTGTTCCATTATCCAACGCGGTCCATATTGTTTCCATTATCGTTGGCATGGTGCTGTTGCAACTTGCGATTCCTTTGATTATTCCACCGCTGGTATATTTTACAGCCCATCCACCAGCCGTTAATCCGTATGTGCTTTCATTTTCTTTCCACTGTCCATTATGACTGTAATATCCGTATGCGGTGGAATCACTGTCATCGTATGTTAACCCGTTTACCGCACTGCCGTTAAGGCCGCATACCTGACTCGCAAAACATGATTTTACACGCCAGCCCTTAAATGTATATCCGGTTCTTGTTGGTATCGTTGTTGGTGGGGTTAATCCCCCGTCATATACACAACTTTGCGATGCAGACGGCACAGTTAATTCATCATCGCCATTATACCAATGCAGTTGTATTGTGTTCGCCTGCCAACCTGCTTCCAGATTTGATGTTCCAGAATATACCTGTAATGGTGAATATTTACAATCTGCGGTGGATGCACTTGATGATATATCAGTTGCGAATAATGGTGCGGAAAAAATAAAAGAAAAAATTGCAAAACAAATCGTTCCGATTTGTTTTATTCTTAGCAATAGATTACATGTGTGTGTGTGT
>CACXVH010000024.1:22754-24399 GCA_902771095.1 uncultured Pseudomonadota bacterium | reverse complement strand
CACCGCAGATTGTAAATATTCGCCATTACAGGTATATTCCGGACAATCAAATCTGGAAGCAGGTTGGCAGGCAAATACAATACAACTTCATTGGTATAATGGTGATGATGAAATACAAAATGTGCCAAGTGCATCACAAAGTTGCGTATATGATGGCACATTGACCCCACCGGCAACGATACCAACAAAAACAGGATATACATTCCGTGGGTGGCGGGCACGTGTTCCGCAATGTTTTAGTAGTTCTGTATGTGGAGTAACAGGTAGTGTAGTAGCTGCTTTGGATCTATCGGCAACAGCATATATCAGCAACGATGGACAAAGTACACACAATACAAGTATGTATGGCTTAACATCAACCGGAACATGGGCGATGGAATATACTGGTGCAGGTATAGCACGCGGAATTGCTGTTTGTAATAGTGATAGCAGAGGTTGGAATATGAACAGTATTGTTATACAAGGAATGCAAAATGGAACGATAACCACATTTGATGAGATTGGTGATGCAGTGTATGGTAGTTGTAGTAGTGGCGCAATTCAGCCAAGCAATACATTTAACACTAGCAGCACAGGTCAATATTGTTGGTGTAAAATGACAAGTTGGACACCGTCTGGGGATTCAGCATGTAGCATGCCATCTTCTTCTTGGGTGGCGATGGATATACTCAATATGAATCCTTCCGCAGAAAATTGTGCTGGATATTGTGCTAATAACTGTGCGAGTAATAGCGGTACGCGTGCTTTTATACGAGCAATGTTCGGGGTATCACAATAATACGCCTTAGAACCAACCTTTTTTACTTGGTTTTGTGTCGGAAAATTCGTTTAGTGCTTTTTTCTGCTTTTCGGTTAATTTCTTTGGAATTGTAATACCAATTTCAATATACAAATCACCGAATCCGCCACGACCCGTTGGCATACCATGTCCACGAACACGCAATTTTTCCCCAACCTGGGTTCCGGATGGAATTTTTACCGATAATTTTTTATCGTCAATTGTTTCAATTTCTATTTCACCCCCCAATGCCAGAGTCGCAAAGTCCAAATCCATATGCATTAACAAATCATTCCCAATGCGTTCAAATCTTTTGTCTGGGCGGACATGAATATCAACATAAAAATCGCCCGGTGTGCCACCATTTGGCGCGGCTTCGCCCATGCCGGCCATTCGCAGACGCGCACCATCCATAACACCTGCCGGGATTTTTACATCTAATGTTCTTTGTTTGTTCACCGTTCCGGTCCCATCGCATGCGCTACATTTTTTATCAATCTTTTTACCCAATCCATTACAGTCGGGGCAGGGCGTTTCCACCGCAAAGAAACCCTGTCTTGCGTGGACAAAGCCCGTTCCGCCACATGTTGGACAGGCCGGTGCCGGTTTACCATCACTTGTCCCGTTTCCATCGCATTTGTCGCATTTTACCGCACTGGTAAATTTTATGGTGTGGGTTGTTCCAAAAAAGGCATCTTTTAAATCAATTACAATTTCATCCAACAAATCACGACCGCGGTGTTGCGCGTGTCCATTTTCGCCAAAGCCCGTACCACCAAACCCAAAACCGCGCATGGCTTCGCGTAAAATATCTTCCATACCACCCATATCGCCACCCATATTGAAATGGAAATTGCCGTTTCCAAA
>CACXVH010000024.1:0-22748 GCA_902771095.1 uncultured Pseudomonadota bacterium | reverse complement strand
CTGGCACCGTTTCCACCAGCAAACGCCGCATCACCGAATCGGTCATAAGCCGCGCGTTTTTGTGGATCCTTTAAGATGTCAAAGGCATTATTAACTTCCTTGAATTTTTCTTCAGCGGTTTTATCGCCTGGGTTTTTATCCGGGTGATATTTCATAACCAATTTGTGATACGCCTTTTTGATGTCAGTATCACTGGCATCTTTGGCTACACCCAAAACTTCGTACGGATTTTTGTTCATTTTATGCTCATTTTATACTTAATTGTGTAAAATATATAGGTATATTGTATTAAAAATCAAGGGCGTTTTGGTGGAAAATAATACTTTCACTTGCGAAAAAATCAAAAATGTTTTAATAATATCCAAGAAATGTGGAAAAGATATGAATAAATATGATGCATCTGATATCGAAGTTTTAGAAGGGTTAGAGCCGGTTCGTCTGCGCCCGGGGATGTATATTGGCGGCACTGATGAAAAGGCATGGCACCATTTGCCTGTCGAAATTATGGATAATTCTATTGATGAAGCGGTTGCCGGATTCGCCAAGAAAATCATTGTAAATTTGATTGATTCGAAAACTATTGAAATAACAGATGATGGGCGCGGAATTCCGGTTGATGAACATCCAAAATATCCCGGAAAATCTGCGCTGGAAGTGATTTTAACAACACTTCATTCTGGGGGAAAATTCAATAATAATGTTTATAAAACCAGTGGCGGACTTCACGGGGTCGGTAGCGCCGTTGTTAATGCATTGTCTTCGGAAATGATTGTGACTGTATCAAGGGATGGTTTTGAATGGACACAAACTTTTTCACGTGGCAAGACGACCAGCCCAATTACAAAAGGTGCGGCTACAAGAGCGCATGGAACGCGTGTTCGTTTTACTTTGGATGACAAGATTTTCGGCGAAAACGCGGTTTTTAAGCCAGTAAAAATTTATCGTATGGCGCGGGCTAAATCTTTTCTTTCGCGTGGGGTGAAAATAGAATGGCATTGTAATCCGGCGCTTCTCACCGAAGATATGAATATTGATGCGGACAAAGTATTTTATTATCCAAATGGGGTTGCTGACTTTGTTGCAGAAAAAACAGATTCTAAACCGCGTATTTTGCCAAAGATTTTCAGTGGCGCGATTGATTTTCCAGATGATTCTGGTCGTGTGGAATGGGCTTTGACTGTTTTAACCGATGAAAATGGTGCGGCTTCGGATGACGGATTTTTTGCGTCATATTGTAATACGATTGCGACAATTGATGGCGGAACACATGAAACTGGTTTTAAGTCCGCAATTACCAAAGGCTTAAAGGCATACGGTGAAAAGATAAATAATAAATCTGCCGCATCGATTATCAGTGAAGATGTTTTTGATTCAGTTGCGGCGATTGTTTCTGTGTTTTACAAGACACCACAATTTTTGGGTCAAACCAAAGAAAAATTATCTAACCCAGAAATTGCAAGATATACAGAAAATGCTTTGCGTGACCCGTGGGAAATGTTTTTAGCATCTGATCCAAAGACCGCAAATGCTCTGTTGGAATTTGTTATAAATCTTGCAAATGCGCGTATTAAAACCAAGCAAGTCAAAGATGTTGCGCGTAAAACACCAACTAAACGAATTCGTATGCCATCAAAGTTGGCTGATTGTTCAAAGCATGGGGTTGACGGAACAGAATTGTTTATTGTAGAGGGTGAATCTGCTGGTGGAACAGCAAAGCAGGCGCGCGATAGGGCAACCCAGGCCATTATGCCACTTCGTGGTAAGGTGTTAAATGTTCTTTCTAATTCTGATGAAAGATTCAGCGCGAACAAAGAATTAAATGATTTGATTGATATTATCGGCGCTGGAACCATGAAAGATTGGGATGAATCAAAACTTAGATACGAAAAAATTATCGTTATGACTGATGCTGATGTGGACGGCAGTCATATTGCATCACTATTGATGGCTTTCTTTTATCAATATATGCCACAACTTATTTATGGGGGGCATTTGTATTTGTCTTGTCCACCACTTTATAAGTTAACATATGGAACAGAATCGATTTATGTTGATACTGATGAAGAATTGGAAAATTTGAAATCAGGAAAATATAAAAATAAAAAAGTTGAAATATCTCGATTCAAAGGGCTTGGTGAAATGATGCCGAATCAATTAAAAGAAACAACTATGTCGCCAAAGACAAGAAGATTGATTCGTGTTGATTTGCCACCAAAGACCGAAGAAGGTTTGGAAGATACAGAAAAAACAAAAACACTTGTTTATGATTTGATGGGTAAAAAACCAGAATTCAGATTTAAATTTATTACCGAACATGCACAATTTGTCAAAGATTTATTTGTATAATGAAAAATACGCCATACGGAGGATTTTTTGGTGTTGACAGTTTTTTATTATTTTATTTTCTTTAATTTTTGGGCAAATGTAAATGTGTATTGAATCGCACTCCAAATCGATGCAACCAATGCCATCCACAAACAGAATATACCGATTTTTGGCAAAACATAAATCAAATAAAATATTATTCTGTTGTCTGTTTCCGGTGTAACAGATGCAAATATAGCAAAACCTAAAAATATTGCGGTAATAGCAACCATTTGAATTGTCGTTTTAATTTTACCCATCGAAAAACGCGCCTTTGGAACAGGCATTTCTATTTTTTGTGTGCCTAAAAATTCACGCAGACCACTGATGTACAATTCGCGTGCAATCATAAATATAACCGGGATAACAACAAACCATGTTGGAATCATCAAGGTCAACATAATCAATGTATTGCATACTAATAATTTATCGCCAATGTGATCCAATACACCACCAAGTTTTGAACAACAATTATATTTGCGCGCCAAAAAACCATCAAACCAATCTGAAATCGCACCAAGGGCAAACAGTATAAATGTCACCCACGGCCAATTAAACATAATCGTGAATATGATTGCAAATGCAGCCAGTATTCGAAAGATAGATAAAAAATTAACAAATATTTTCATTTCATTTCTCCTTTTTTTATTTAGTTATTATAACATATTAATGAAAATGAGCATATATTTTTTTTGCGGCTTCTTTTCCAAGTCCAGGAACCAACATCAAAGATTTTAAATCTGCATCCATTATTGAACGAACAGAACCATAATGTTGTAATAATTGTTTTTTGCGAATCGGTCCAATACCGTCTATTTCATCCAATACAGAAGCGGTTAATTGTTTCGCACGCACCGTGCGATGATATGTTATTACGAATCGATGTGCTTCATCACGAACCGCACGCAAAAGTAAAAACAATGGTGAATCTTTTGGTAAATCATAATTTTCAGAACCATCTGGCATAATAAAATGTTCATCGCCGTTTCTAACCACACCTTTGGTCACCCCAAGAACAGGAATACGACTGTTTGATACTTTTGTTGCGATATTCCATTGCGCTTTTCCGCCATCAACAATAATCAAATCAAGTTCTGGAATATCATTTATTGCGCGTGTGACAAATTCTTCCATCATTGCAATATCATTTCCTGCGCGTGCGCTATCCTTCAATTTAAAATGACGATAAGATGATTTTATAAAACCGTTATGTCCAAATGCTATCATTGCACCGACTGGTTGTTTGCCGAATAAATGTGAATTGTCAAACACACCAACACAATTTAATTTAAGATTTAACCATTCTTCTAAACCTTTTACATTTTTGTCCCATTGTAAATCTGCTGTATGCGGTGATTTCTGTCGTATACCGCGATTTATTGTTTGTGTTAGTGCAGAAATTTTATCACGTATTATGGCAGCAGTTTCATAATCTTGGTTATCAGATAATTCTTTCATTTGTTGTGTTAAATCTGCGATTATAGGTTCGCTGTCCCCGGTTAAAATTCTTCGCGCCAGTTGAACATTTTTGTCATATTCTGTTTGTTCTATACAGCAAGGCGCACTGCATCGACCGATTTGATATAATAAACAAGGACGTGTCCGATTATTCATAAATGTATCTGTACATGTTCGTAGTTTACATACCCTTTGAATCGTTTTTATTGTTTCGTTTAATGCGTGGACAGATGGATATGGCCCAAAAACATCTTTCTTTTGTGATATTTTACCACGAAATTTTAATAAACGCGGAAATTCATGTTTCGTCAATGCCAACATAGGGTACATTTTCCCATCTGTTAGCATTATGTTATATTTTGGTTTTAATGTTTTGATAAGTTTTTGTTCCAAAATTAATGCGTCTGATTCTGTTTGCGTTATTTCCCATTCAACGCGTCTAACCAAGGTGCGCATAATTTGTTTATGTGTTTCTAACTTTGAAATATCGACATATTGATGCAGACGATTTGATAAATTTTTCGCTTTGCCTACATACAAAAGATTCCCATCCCCGTCATACATCTTGTATATGCCTGGGGACAAAGGTGCATTTTTTATTAAATCCTTAAATTGAATATTCATAAATTATATGATATTATATAAAATATAAAAATCAAATAGAGGAGTTAAAATGAGACAAGAATCTGGTCGTTCAATGATAGAAATGGTCGGTGTTTTGGCAATTATGGGTATGTTGACAGCAACCGCATTTGCATTGATTTCTTTGGGGATAAACCGCCAAAAACAGGCGCGTGTCACAGATGATGTTGTGACTATTGTTTCAGGGGTGCGCAGTTTATTGGTGGACTATGATGATTTTACAAATATCGATAATTCCACAATTTTTGCCGCTATGTCGGTTAGTAATAAGAACCCGTATGGTGGAACTTATGAAGTGTCAGTAAATTCAGCGAATACACGTCAATTCATCGTTCGTATAACAGGTCTTTCGAAAACAGATTGTGAGGCATTATTAACAAAAGCATGGACTGATTCTGTGGGCTATATTTCTTCGAACCACAAAGAAGGTGGTGCCACAGGAAACTGTGTTGATGGAAACGCAAATATTGTTTCCATTGTGTATGGTGAGTAATGGATGGCAGAATTTATAACTATTTCTGATGCTGAATCTGGAACGAGATTATTGCGTTGGTTTTTGCGTCATTATCCTGGTATGTTACAACGCGATTTTTATAAACTTTGTCGTGGCGGTCAAATAAGAATAAATTCTTCACGGTGCAAGGGCATAGAGGTTTTACATACTGGTGATATGATTCGTATTCCACCGACATTGCAGTCATACCAAAAATCAAATAAGACAGAAACTGGTGAAAAATATTCTTTGTCTGATTTAGAAGAATTGCGCAAATGTGTAATTTATGATGATTCAGACATTGTTGTTTTTAATAAGCCAGCGGGATTGGCCGTTCAGGGTGGAACAGGAATAAAAAAATCTGTGGATAAAATGGCGGCGGCATTGTTCCCGTATGATAAAATATCTCTGGTTCATAGAATAGATCGTGAAACAAGCGGTCTGTTAGTTGTCGCAAAAAATCAAAAGGCAGCACAAGATTTGTCTTCACAATTTCAAAATAAGGTTGCACACAAAGAATACTTAGCGCTTTTGCAAGGAAACGTGACACAAAAATCAGGAACCATAGATAATTATGTCGCCAAAGGACAAGTTTTTGAAGATTTTTCAAAAATTCCTGATACAATAGTGGCGCAACATGCCATCACAGAATACAAAGTTTTGGGTGAAGCAAGTGGTTTGTTGACCTGGGTTTTGTTTTCCCCGAAAACTGGTAGAACACACCAGCTAAGGTTACATAGTGCTTTTTCGTTGAATGCACCAATAGTAGGTGATGATTTATACGGGCTAAGGAATAAGGGACTTGATGGTGTGTTAAGTTCGGTGTTAAATACGCAAAAATTATTTTTATTTGCATACAGGATAACTTTAAGGCATCCTGGGACGGGTAAAGAAATAACTTTATATGCTGAGTTACCGGATTTTATGCAATCGGTTGTAAAGTTTTTTGAATTTAAAATGCCATAGGGTGAACGATATGTTTTTATATGTTTTTTATAAAAGACATATTTTGTTGTTAAGATTTATTGCCTTTTTCTTTATGGGCTTGATTGTCGCGTTTATAATTGCTTTGCATCAGGTCAATCTTGAATCTTTGCGTGGAAATATTTTATCTGTGTTGCGTGATGCAACAAATATGCCCATAGAAATAGATGGAAAAATGGCGTGGAATTTTTCTTTGCGTCCCCAGATAGAATTAAATGATGTTCGTATACCAAATGCAAAATGGGCAAAAAACAAAAATATGTTTTTTGCAAAAAAAATAAATGTTCGTCTTGATTTATTTTCGTTGTTTTCTTCGCATCCTGCGATTCGTAATATAACTGTTTATGATGCAAAAGTGAATATAGAAAAAAATTCATCAGGTGAAATTTCTGTCGTTTTTAATGAGGTTAAAAAGCCAGAAAAAATACAAGAAGACGATAAAAATGAAATAGATTTATATCCTGTGGAACAATTTCCTTTTTTGGGTTTGGATATAGAAAATTTGCATGTTAATTTGTTTGGCGATAAATATGAACTGACCAGTTTTGGTATAAGCAATTATATGCGACACGATAATCGTGAATATAGCGGATGGGTAAAACCGTATGATACTAATTTCCCGTTTGTTATACAGTTTTCTGAATATAACGCGGAAAGAAAAATTTATCCGATGCGAATCGCTTTTGCCACTGGTGGCGAAGCATTGATTGCTGATATCGCACTCGAAGGGACCAGCAAAATGCCCATAGATTTTGTCGTTCGTGGTGAAATACCGAATTTGGAAAAATCTGGTAAATGGTTTAATATCAACATGGTTAATGTCCCAAAAATAAAATTAAATGTCGCAGGTGGCATAGACAGAAAAAAAATAACATTTAGGAAATCTTCGGTTTCAATCAAAGAAATTCCTTTTACTTTTTCTGGCTCTTACGATTGGTCAAAGAAAACACCTGTGATAAATGCAAAAATATCATCAGATAAAGTTGATATATACAAAGCGTTTCCAGAATGGTTTGGTGCAGGAAAAGAGTGGGTTCATCCAAATCGTGAATTGAATATTTTTCATGATATGCCGTTGGGTGGTAAATTTTTATATGATATAAATGCTGATGTAGAAATAGATTTAAAACATTTCATTGTATATCGTTCGCTGGATTTGTTTGATACAAATATCAAAGCACAGGTCAAAAATCATGAACTGCGTATGGATGGAAATGTCGGTATCGGGCAAGGAAATATAAAAGTAGCATTAATAGGTGATATTGATGAGAATGGTGTTTATACTGTTCAAGCGGCTGCAACAGGGGAACGCGTCTATGTTGGTGAAATTTTAAAACAAATAAATGTTGATAATGTTATTTCTGGTTTGCCTGTGAATTTAGATTTTTTTGTCGAAGCACGTGGTGCAGATATGTCACAAATAATGCAAACTATTACAGGACCGGTCATAGTGTATTCTGTGGACCGGGGTTTTGCGCATGCTGATTTGGTGGAATATATGTATGGCGGAGATTTTTTAACTACATTGCGTCATAATGTAGAAGATATGTTTACTGGTAATAAACGCGATATGATAGTGATAGATAAAGCGATTGCTAATGTGAAATTGCGAAACGGGTTGATAGAAACACAAAATGGTGTGGCAGTTGAAACGCATGTTATAAATATGCGTCTTGCGGGAAATCTAGATTTAGGCAAAGAAACAATACAAATGTCATTGGCATCTGTTCCTGTGCGCGGATTGAAATTATCTTTGTCTGGGAATTTGGTAAATGCTATGCAAATAACTGGAAATTTGGCAGAACCTGATTTTAAAATAAGTGGTGCAGCAGTTGTTGAAAAAGTGGGTTCTGCTGTGGGGATTGGTTTATTATTATCACCATTAACAGGCGGTCTAAGTATTGCTGGTGGTTTGGTTGCAGGACTTTTGGCAGGCGATTTAATTGAAGGGTGGTTGGCAGATGATAATCCGTATAAGACAGCAAAAAAGAAAGGTGCACCCAGAAAACGCGGCGATCCAGAATGGATGGATGTGCCAATAAAAAATTTAGTGCAAGATTTTTTTGAAACAAAGAGGTAAGATATGTTTGATTGGCTAACTGTTGTTCAGATTTGCGTAATTGGTATAATCGTATATGTTTTTTATGTAAGTTTTATAAAAAATACTTCGTCTGAAAAACTGGTGCGTGGACTTATTGGTTTGGGTGCTTTGTGGGCACTTAGTTTTATTTTATCTTGGATGCATTTGAGTTTGTTGGGACGTTTTCTACATTGGATTGCGTTGTTTTTATCTGTGGGGTTAATAGTTATTTTTCAACCAGAATTACGAAAAATTTTGGTGCTGATGGGCAATATCAAAGGATTAAAAAATGCGATTTTTGCGTTCACGCAAAGTGAAAAAAATCTTTCAGCAAAACAAAAATCTGTGGATGAAATTTTAAAAGCGGTTTCGTATATGTCGGAAAAACATACAGGGGCTTTGATTGCTTTCCTTGAAGAATCAGATGATGGGGTAATTGAAAGATATGGAACCAGGTTAGATGCGATTATATCAAGTGAATTGTTGTTAACTTTGTTCTTTAATAAAACACCTTTGCACGATGGGGCGGTTATAATTGCAGACAACAGAATTGTATATGCTGGGGCGATATTACCTTTGTCACAAAATCAATTGCAGTGGAAATACGGAACGCGGCACAGGGCGGCTTTGGGTATGTCAGAATTATCCCAAGCAACAATTTTGGTCGTTTCAGAAGAAACAGGTGATATTTCTTTTGCTGAAAAAGGCAGTATAAAAAAATATGACGATTTGAAAAAAGTAAGAAATAAATTAGAAAAAATTTTAATAAAAAATAAATAAAAACTTTTTTTGTCAACATTTAATTATTTTTAGATTGTGCAGATTTACTCTTGCACCGAATCGGTATTTTTTGGTAAAATCTCACATAAAGATAAATAATAAATAAGAAAGAAAACAGGAGTATGTTATGGAATTTTCAGTGTTTCGTCAGGTTTTAATACGCGCACTTGGACATATGCAATCAATCGTTGAAAAACGTGCTGCGTTGCCTATATTGGTTAATGTTAAAATAGAAGCGGGCGATGATTTAATTTTATCTGCGACAAATGTTGATTTAGAATTGGTTGAACATGTTGCTGCGGATATTACTTTGTCTGGGAAAACAACTGTTCCGGTTCAAATGTTGTATGACATTGTTAGAAAATTGCCAGATGATGCAGAAATAAGTTTTAAACAATCTGGTGATCAATTGGTCGTGTCCAGTGGACGCGCGGTATTTCATTTACCAACTTTGTCGGCGGAAAATTTTCCGGCAATGGCGGGCGGTAATTTAAGTACTAAATTCCAAATGACAACTGGTGATTTGGCACATTTGATTAATCAAACTAAATTCGCAATTCCAACAGATGATGTTCGTTATCATTTGGGCGGTATCTATTTCCATATTTCCGAAGATACTGGTAAATTGACTGCGGAATTGTCTAAGTTATTGGAAGATGCTAATGTAGATGATGTTTTGGTTGAATTGTCTGATACCAAGGCGCGCTTTACAATTGGTGCGGCTACATTAACCAGTAAATTGGTTGATGCGCAATATCCAAATTATCGTGTTGTTATTCCAAAGGGTAATGACAAGATTGCGGTTTTGGATAGAAAACAATTTATTAACGCGGTCGATTTGGTATCTGTCGCCAGTGTTGATAAAACAAAATCTGTGTCTTTGGCGTTTTCAATGAACAAATTGGTTATTAATGCATCCAGTCCAGATGCTGGAACCGCTACCCAGGAATTAGATATTGAATACAATGGTGATGCAACATTTACTATTAATTTCAATGTTAAATTCTTACTTGATGTCGCGGGTCAGGTCGAAGGTGATAAATTCCAAATGGAAATGCAAGAATCTTTATCCCCGACAATTATCAAGTCCACAGAAAAAGATACTGATTCGTTATTTGTATTGATGCCGATGAGAATGTAAAAAAAATTATAATAATAAATCTGCAATAAAAACCGGCAACTTATGTAGCATTTGTACACTGCGTTGCCGTTTTTTATTGTATCTTTATCATTCTAATTTTTTTTATGAATCGGAAGATGGCGCGTCTGCGCCGTTTTTTCTTGCGAATATAAAAGTTTTATTATATTCTTATGCGGTAAATTGTTAAATCAAGAGGTAAAATAATGGCGTCTTATATAGCAAATGATATGCGTGTGGGTTGGGTTATTTCTCACAATGGTAAAAGATATTCTGTGACTTCAATCACAAAAGTTAAACCGGGTAAGGGTGGTGCTTTTGTCCAGGCAGACCTTCGTGATATTGATTCTGGAAACAAAGGCGGCGATCGCTGGCGCGCAGAAGACAAGGTTGAAAAATTGATGGTCGAAGATATCGAATGTCAATATTTGTATTCTGATGGGACAGATGCGTTCTTTATGAATTTGTCAGATTATGAACAGTTCACAATGCCAAATGAAAGTTTGGGTGAACAAATGAAATTCTTGGCACCAGAAATGATGGTTCGTGCCAATTTTGTCGAAGGGCATCCAGTATCAATCACTTTGCCAAAAACAGTTATCGCAACGGTTGAAGAAACTGAACCTGCGTTAAAGGGTCAAACAGCGACCAGCAGCGGTGGCAAGCCTGCGATTTTGGATAATGGTGTTCGTGTTCAGGTTCCAACATTTATCGAACAAGGCGAAAAGATTGTGGTAAATACTGAAACATTGGAATATGTCGAACGCGCAAAATAAATTATAATAACAAATCTGCTTGTTGTCACCGCGCTCATGTAACATTTGTACACTTCGCTTGGTGACAACTTCGCATCTTCATTATTCTAATTCATTTTATTAAAGAAGATTAACGGCGCATCTGCGCCATTTTATTTATTACTTTATTATTTTTTTGTTTTTTTATTTTCAAAAATATGATATAGTAAATATGTTCGTAAAGAACAAAAACCAAAGGAGAAAAATATGTCAAAATTTTTTGTCAAGCTGAAACCCGCAGAAACCTACACACACACACACACACACATGTAATCTATTGCTAAGAATAAAACAAATCGGGACGATTTGTTTTGCAATTTCAATCACCGCAGATTGTAAATATTCGCCATTACAGGTATATTCCGGACAATCAAATCTGGAAGCAGGTTGGCAGGCAAATACAATACAACTTCATTGGTATAACGGCGATGATGAATTAACTGTGCCGTCTGCATCGCAAAGTTGCGTATATGATGGGACATTAACACCACCGGCGACGATACCAACAAGAACTGGGTATACTTTTAAGGGCTGGCGTGTAAAACAGGCAGATACATCATGTTTTGCAAGTTCCGTGTGTAGTTTAACGGGCAGTGCGGTAAACGGGTTAACATACAACATGGATGATTCCACCGCATACGGCTATAACAGCAACAGTGGACAAAATTCAGAAAATGCCAGCATATATGGCTTAACATCAACTGGAACCTGGGCAGCAAAAGACACCAACGGTGGCATAATACGTGGAATCGCAAGTTGCAACAGCACCATGTCAACGATAATGGAAACGATAATGACCGCGATGGGAAATGGAACAATGACGCAAGAGCAAGCACTAGCAGCGGTATATGGTAGTTGTGAGAGTGATGCAATAAAGCCAAGTAATACATTCAGCAGCAGCAGCAGTGGTCAATATTGCTGGTGCAAGATAAGCAGTTATACCCCAAGTGGTGGTTCTGCCTGTAATGTCGCGTCCCCTTCGTGGGTGTTCATCCTCGACGGCGACCGCGGGTCCGCGCTTAGTTGCGCGAACAGCTGTGCGATCGGCTGCGCGATCGGCGTCATGTACCTCGCCGATTTCCGTCGGGCGGTGTTCGGGGTCGCTGGCAACTAATGTTACCACGGGGCATTGCAGTATAGTTTGAATCATAAGAAATAAATAATAAAAGGAGAAAAAAAAAGAAAAAAAATTTGAAAGCCCCGTGGTTCGTTAAGGGGACGAAGCCCCCGCTTGGGACGGAAAACGGTGGACGGAATGCGCGGGGGTTCGGGGGTGTCCCCCGGGGAACCCCCCTCTGGCTGGCGCCGAAGCACCATAATTAATTCTCCCCCCGTGGGGGAGTACCGACGAAGTCGGGGAGGGGGGTGAACCCTCCCCACCGCAAGCGGTCCCCCCCTCCGGTGGAGGGGAATTCGCTCTCAGGAGTTGCGGTCCCCCCCTCCATAGAGGGGAACTAAAAAAACACTTTTATTCATAATGAAAATGTAGAACAAAAGAAACAGTTTATACAAGAAATGAAACAGGAATTGTATAACAGATAAAAAAATCTGCCATTTGGCAGATTCTTTTATATCTTATACCCGCTGCCCATAATATTTTGAATTGTGTCGATACAGGTTTTTGTCATTTCTTTTTCTGCGGCGGATAAATAATCACGTGGGTTGAAAACAGATTTGTTTTTAAACAAATATTCGCGAACCGCGCTAGTAAATGCCAGGCGCAAATCAGAATCAAAGTTCACTTTGGCTATGTGCATTGAGATTGCCTTACGAATTTGTGCGGGTGAAATTCCATAGGCATTTTTCATATCCCCGCCAAACTTATTTATCGTGTTGATATATTTTTGCGGTATGGTTGATGCACCATGTAATACTAATGGGGTGTTTGGAATATTTTTTGCGATTTGTTCCAATATATCGAATCGCAACGATTCGTTTTTATTCTTTCTTTTATACGCGCCATGCGAGGAGCCAATCGCGATTGCCAATGAATCTGTCTTTGTTTGATTCACGAAATCGCGAACTATGTTGGGGTCTGTAAAAGCGCCAGATTTAGATTTGGTGTTTTTATCTTCGAACCCCGCCAATGTTCCAAGTTCTGTTTCAACAGAAACATCAAATTTATGTGCGTATTCACTAACGCGGCGCGATATTTTTATGTTTTCGGATAATGACAGGGCAGACCCGTCAAACATTACCGAAGAAAACCCCAAATCAATCGCATTTTTGCAAGATTCAAAACTGTGTCCGTGGTCCAAATGTAATGCGATTTGATTCTTTTTATATTTTGCGCCCGCTATCATTCCCATCAAGATATCGTCCCCCATATATTCCAGCGCGCTTTCGGAAACCGCCAATATAACCGGGCTTTGCGTGATTTGGGCAGCGGTCAATATTGCGTCCAAAGTTTCCATATTGTAAAAATTAAATGCTGGCACCGCATAGCCATCGTGCAGCGCGCGCGTAAGTAATCTTTTGGTATTGGATAACCCGAAATCAGAATAGTGCATTGTAAAATCCCCCTGGTATTTTTCATTATATCACAAAAAGTTGATGAAATGTGTTTTTTTATATAAAACCTTGACAACCGAAATATTTGTGTCAAAATTCAGGTAACGAATCGGGACAGCAGAGAGACAACAATATAAGGGAAAACAAAATGAATAAATTTGTATTGTCAATATTGGGTTTGACTTTGATTGCTGGCTGTTCTGGCTATGATTACTACAAAACAGATTTGCGTTATCGTCAAGACGGCAAAGATTGTATTTATTACTATAATGAAAAAGGTGATAAATTTAACAATGAAATTCGTTCTTTGAAAGATGCAAAAAAAGTTGTATATCGCAACACAAGATGTGAAGATTTGTACAATGGCGATACTTTTGGTTTTGAACGCAACGACAGAAAAGCAATTGTTCCTGTGTTTACGGAAGAAAAAATGGCAGAACCAAAATGCGGTTGTATGACATGCGGTAAAAAACGCACTTTGAACAAAAGATATGTAATTGTCCCATCTTATGCGGGTTAATTTACAAAAAAAAACAAAAAAGCGCTGAAATGTAAATCGGCGCTTTTTTTTATTTGTTTATGTGTCTTTTTTGTGATAGAATAAAAGAAAAAGAAAGGAGTTTTTATATGAAAAAATTTATGAATAAAATTAATTTTGCTTTAATCAGTTTGATGGTATCTACACCTTTGTTTGCAGAAGAATTAAATGCTGCGCCATTTTGTGAATTATTCCATAAATTGCACAGTGTTTTTAATATTTTAAGAATTGCTGCTTTTGTTGGTGCCGCGTTTTATATCGCTGGTTGGGCATGGGAATTTATATCTGGTGGTAAAGCAGAAATGAAAACAATCAAAGAAAAGGGAACGGGTTTATTGGTTGGCTTTATCCTTTTGTTTATGGTTGGTGTGTTATTAAGTTTTGTATTGTCTGCATCGGGAATGAGTATGATTGGATGCGGCAACGATTTGGTTACAAAATGGTAAACCAATTTGATATAAAAAAAGACCGCGCAAAATGCGCGGTCTTTTTATTGTGATATATTTTTAATCTTTTTTTGAATCATCGATATTTGCCAACGAGAACAATACGGATGATATTAACGATTGATATGGGACATGTTGTGCATCTGCCAATTCTTTTATTTTTTCCAATATTTGATGTGGAATGCGCATATTTATAACACAATCTGATTTGTTAAAAGCACGATACGCAGCGTATTCTTTTAACAATGATTCAATGTTCATAACAAATAATTGTTGCATTACATTGGGCATTGACAATCTCCTATACAGCCGTGATTACAACTGACTATATCATTGTATTTACATTTGTCAATACATTTGTGTATATGCCTGTAATGGCGCGGGTATTGGCGGTTGTGTTGATTTTTGTATTGCTATTATTTTTTTGATTTTTTGTATTTAAATGGTAAAATCTCCTTATATAATTATGTCGATTTTTAAGGAAAGGATTTTATATGCGTAAAATAATATCTTGGTTGGTTGCAGTTGTTTCGTTTGTCTTTATGTCAAATGCAAATGCAGAATTACATGTTGATGTGGTTGCCGGGGGTGTTGATCCAATTTCAATCGCGGTGCAAAAATTTGAAACATCTGGTGGGGTGTCTTCGGCCGATGCGAAAATGTTACGCGAAGTTGTTGAAAATGATTTAAAACGGACAGGCTTATTCCATATTATCAATCATGATGCTTTTCCAGAATTTGTCAAAATGAACGAAATGCCGAATTTTACAAGTTGGGCTGCGATAAAAACTAAGGCATTGGTTCAGGCATCTCTTAAAACCGAAGGCAAAGATAAATATAAACTGGAATTTTATCTTTGGGATGTTAATGGCAAAGAACAAATAGAGGCACAAAGTTTAATCGCTTCGAAAAAATCAGCGCGTCGTCTTGCTCACATCATGGCGGATGCTATCTATGAAAGATTGACGGGTGAAGAGGGCTATTTCGATACCCAGATTGTATTTATTGCCGAAACTGGTTCTGTATCTAATCGAACAAAGCGGATGGCGATTATGGATCAAGACGGTTATGGTATGCGGTATTTGTCTGATAAGAATACTTTTGTTATGTCACCACATTTTTCACCAAATATGTCGACAGTAGTGTTTTTATCTTATCGTAATGATGACCCGATGGTTTGGGTTCTTGATTTAGATACTGGTGACCAAACAAAGTTGGGCAATTTCGGTGGTATGAGTTTTGCACCACGTTTTTCACCTGATGGGTCTAGGGTTGCATTGTCTTTGGTTAAAAATGGTGTGACGAATATTTATGAATACGATATTGCGACCAAGGGTTTACAACAGTTAACTTTTGGAAAACATATTGACACCAGTCCGTCTTATTCCCCAGATGGCAGATATATGGCATTTAATTCGGACTCTTCTGGTTCGCAGCAAATACATGTCCTGGATTTGCAGACCGGTAAACAACAAAGAATTACTTTTGGGGCAGGGCGGTATGCAACACCTGCGTGGTCACCAGACGGACAATTTATCGCCTTTACAAAAATGGCAGATGATACATTTTATATCGGTATTATGAATCCCGAAGGGCGACATGAAAAAATATTGGCTGGCGGTTGGTATATGGAAGCACCGTCTTGGGCGCCTGGTTCTCGTCGTATCGTTTATTACGAAACAGAACAGACCGCAGATGGTGAAGAAAGAATCAGCCATATTCGCAGTGTCGATATCACAGGACAAAATATTTATGATATTGATTTAAAAGACGGTCTTAATGGGACTGAACCCACCTGGTCGCCAAAGTTACCATAATGAAAAGATTTTTGGTTCTATTTTGCATGGGGTTTATTTGTCAAAGTTGTTTGGCAACACCTGTGGTGGTGAAATATATAGTTGATGGTGATACTTTTATAGGTGATGTTTTAATGGCTGATAATATAGAGGTTATGTCTGTTTCAATTCGTTTGATTAATGTTGATACACCAGAAATTCACGGTGCTTGCGATGACGAAATACGGCGCGCAGAATACGCAAAGCAAAGATTAGAAGAATTGATTCCAATTGGTTCAACTGTGGAAATAAAAAACATAAAAAATGACAAATACCCTGGTCGCATAGATGCTAATGTTTATGATGGGGCTGGTCGTGATGTTGGGCAGGTTTTGGTTCGTGAAAAAGTCGGTCGCGAATACAGTGGTGGTAAACGGCAATCGTGGTGTAATTTAAATTAGCAACTATGACGATTGATGGCTTCGCTAACTTCGTCCAGGGTAGCAGTTGAGGGTAATTCGTGTTCAAAGTAAATATGGGTGGTTCCTGGTTTTGTTCTGCCGCGTTTTGGCCAATATAAACCTGTATCTACACCCACCGGGGTAATAGGTAGTTTTAAGTGATTTGCCAAAAATAATAATCCGCGTTTTAATTTTACTTTTTGCCCAGGGGCAACGCGCGTTCCTTCGGGGAATATGATTAAAATCATACCTTTCATTATATTTTTGGTGACTTTTTCAGCCAGTGCATGCATATTTGTTGCGCCACGCGTGCGGTTGACACCAATTAAACCAATTCTTTTAAAAGCCCATCCATAAATTGGTATCCATAACAGTTCGCGCTTTATTATAAAGAAATAATTTGGAACATGTGTGACCAAAATGGCGACTTCTAGCATAGACATATGCTTTGATGCGATAATTGCGCGCCCGTCAAGACGTTGATTTATATTATGCTTAAACGGTATTCCGTTTTCGTCGTCTAATAATGGGTAATGTATTTCATATTTTATCCCAGCAATAGCGCGTGCCAAAAACACAACACCCCACGCATCAAATAAGATAAATTTGCGTTCCAGTTTTTGCGATATTAAACCGAGCAATAAAAGTGGTGACCACAAAGCAAACCACAATAACAGAGTTGTTTTAAAAACAAAATCTCTTAACATATTAACTTTCCCTTATTCCGAATAATGTCACAATATATTTTATGTATTCCAGTCCCCATCTTTTCACGCGTGTTGGTGTTGGCATCCCAGTCAACGAGGCAGGGCATGGTATAATATCTGTTTCTGGTAATACATCACGCAAAAGGTATAACGAACGATTCATATGATCTTCGGTAGTTATGATAACAATTCTGTTTAAGTTATTTTCTTTGACAATGTGTTTTATCGCCAACGCGTTTTGATATGTAGATTTAGATTCTGTTTCAATACGAACATGTTCGCGTTCACTGATTTTATTTGCCCCAGCACCAATTATATATAATTGTCCGTATTGCAAATCTTCTAGTTTTTTTAACGCGTATGGAATGCGTCTTTCATCACCTGTTAATACAAATATAGTATCATTTTGCATTAACGATTCGCATCTTGGTGGTGTGACGGATTTAAACATAATCCCGCCAAATATAAAACCGCATATCAACACCAAAGATAATGGAATATATTTTATCATTTCCCCGCCAATAATTTTAATGTTGTTCTTTTTGTCAGATATACAGAAAACATAACGATGAATATCGGCAACGCAAACAAAGCAATTACATCAATTGTCGATAATGTAAGTGTTGCCAATAATCCAACACGCGCAGAATGTGCCGTTGATAAAATCAATTCCAAAATTGGCATCGCAATAACAAATCCGATTAAACATCCAAGCGCGCTTATTTTCGCAACGATAATTTGCATTTGGTGCGCGATAAAACTATCGGTGGCACCAACTTGGTTTAATATTTCCAGTTCATGTTTATGCAACATCGCAATATTGCGTGAGATACAAGATACACATACACCAATAGATATTAACATCAAAAGCATCACGAATACAGTTATCGACACCAGTTTCCATCCAGCAGACATAGAATTTTTTAATGCGGTGGAATGTGGAATAAATTTTGCCTTGGCACCAATTTTTTCGCCGATGATTTTCATATCTTTTTCATCTTTAAGTTTTATTTCGAACATCTGGGGCAAGTAATTAACAATCTTTGCACCAGATGACACCCAAGATTTCATCATGCGTTCCATTTCTGATTTAGAAATTTCATTAACTGATTCGATTTTATTTGCGTTTTCTTCAAATATTTTTTTAACAGCTGTTGCGTTTTCAGAATTTACAATTTGGACCGTGGCATATTTTTCCCATTGATTATTCCAACGCGAAACCCCTGTGCCAATAGATAAAGCAATTCCCAAAGCCAACACAGATAAAAAAGTTAAAACAGATATAACCACAGTCATAAATACGGACTGTTCACGAACGACAGAAAATACGAGTGCATTTTTTTTCATTTGTCCTTCCCAATTTCTTCCAGTTGTTTAGACAGGTCTGTGAAATAATTTTGTGGTTGTGGTCCCTTCCATTTGCGAACCGATTCTGTTTTATCGGTTGCGCTGGAAAAAGTCACATGATGATTGTCAACAGTAATCACCGGGAATTTATATGTTTCCATCAACTTTTTATTATGTGTTGCCAATATGATTGTTGTGCCCATCATTTTATTCATCTGGATAAAAAGTTCCATCAACCGCGAAGCATTTTCGTCGTCCAGGTTTCCAGTTGGTTCGTCTGCCAATAAAATTTCTGGTTGAATAATAATCGCGCGCGCAACAGATACGCGTTGTTGTTGCCCGCCACTAAGTTCCATTGGATACACATTTGCGAATTTTCCCAATCCGACCCATTCCAAAGTTTTTGTAACCAGTTTTTTAATTTTATCATTTGAAAAACCACGCACGCGTAGCGGCAATGCAACATTATCAAACACTGTCATATGCGATATCAAAGAATAAGATTGAAAGACAATCGCCATTTTATTGCGAAGCGCGGAAATATCATCCCTTGACAATTCGTGACAGTCGCGACCGAATAATTTGATTGTTCCGGATGCTGGCTTGTGTAATTGGTAAATAAGACGCAACAAAGTCGTTTTGCCCGCCCCACTGGTTCCGGTTAAAAAATAAAAAGAACCAGCACTGATGTTAAAAGAAACATCATTTAACACATCGTGTTTAGAATCATAATTTGCGGATACATTTGCAAAAGATATTACTGTCTTGTCTTCCATAGTGTTTTTATCATAGTAAAAAAAATTGCTGCGGGCAAGGGGTTTGTTTATGTTTAGATTTGCTAAAAAAGGGGAAATGACGACACCGCAACGAAAGCAAAAATCCCCCCCCGCCCCAGGCGGGAAATAAAAAAAGTTCTTTTTTTCTTTTTTTGAATTTCAAAATATGGTATAATATTCACATTGAATTCATATAAGAAAGGAGGAAAATTATGTTTAATATATTGACAAAAGTTGACAAATCGGCTGAAACCCGCAGAAACCTACACACACACACACACACACACACACACACACACATGTAATCTATTGCTAAGCCCAAAACAAATCGGGACGATTTGTTTTGTAACATTCGCATTTATTTTTTCTGTGCCCTCATTTGCTGCATGTGTACCAGGGTTGAATGGTAATTGCCCTCATGAGTGTATAAATAGTGAAGTGGGGACATATTCCGGAACATCGAATATTCAGGCCACATGGGAGCCGAACACCATAGCATTACATTGGTATAATGGCGATACGGAAATAACCAGTGGTGTTCAAACCTCTTGTGTGTATGACGGTGCATTAACCCCACCAACAACAATACCAACAAAAACAGGATATACTTTTAAGGGCTGGCGTGTGAAACAAGCAGCGGGATGCAGTTTTGCGAGTCAGGTGTGTAGTTTAACGGGCAGTGCGGTAAACGGGTTAACATACGATGACAGTGATTTCACCACATACGGATATTACAGTCATGATGGACAGTATATAGAAAATGAAAGTACATACGGATTAACGGCTGGTGGATGGGCTGTAAAAGATACCGGTGGTGGAATAATCAAAGGAATCGCAAGTTGCAACAACAGCACCATGCCAACGATAGTAGGCACGATGGTGACCGCGATGGTAAATGGAACAATGACGCAAGAGCAAGCACTAGCAGCGGTATATGGTAGTTGTGAGAGTGATGCAATAAAGCCGGGTAATACATTCAGCAGCAGCAGTGGTGGTCAATATTGCTGGTGCAAGATGAGCAGTTATACCCCAAGTGGTGGTTCTGCTTGTAATGTCGCGTCCCCCTCGTGGGTGTTCCGCCGCGACTACGGGTCCGCGTCTAGTTGCGCGCTCGAGTGTGCGCGCAACTGTGCGGGCGGCATCGTGGACAACACCGGTTTCCGTCGGGCGGTGTTCGGGGTAAGTCAGTAACCCATTACATCAACATCATAATTGTTAAGCCAAGCAGGGCGAATAAAATCGCGGCAATTGTTAATTGCCATGCATATTTTTTTACCAATGTATTTGCAAAACTTTGAAATTTCCAAAGTAAAAAGCCAATAATTGCAAAACGACCCGTTCTGAATATTGCAGACACACCCAAAAATAAAAGAACCGGGTATTGTAAAAAGCCCGCACATATTGCCAATACTTTATACGGTATCGGTGTGACGGCGGTCAATATTATTATCATTATCCCATATTGATTAAATAATGATTGCGTTAATTCAAATTTTTCCATACTGGCGAAAGTTTGAATCAGCCATATTCCAATTGTATCAAACAACCACAAACCAATCATATATGCAATCGCACCACCGATAACAGAACCAATCGCCGCCGCCAATGTTATTGGAAAAGCACGTTTTTTGTCCGCCACTATTGCAGGGGTCATAAAAACTTCGGGTGGAATGAACAAAAATATGGATTCGCATATTGTCATAAAAAATACGAGCCATGCGTACCACGGTTTTGCAGATTGTTCCAAAACTTTGTTTATTAACTTCATAGGGTCTATGATAATTTATTTATACTTTTCTTTCAAGAGGCAAATAATTTACTTGTGTTTTTTATATACCAGTGTATCATTGCCGCATAAGGATGAAAGAAATTATGTTAAAAAAGCAGACAAATTCTAACCGTGGTGAAAAAATAGCCAGTAAAGTTCAAACACTGGTTGCCGAAATTTTACAGCGCAATTTTATGGATGATGATTTAATACGCGGTGTGTCCTTGGTCGGTGCAGAATCGCGTGGCGGAATGCAATTTGTAAAACTTTTTTTCTATGCGCATGATAAAAAAGAAGAAACGCAAAAAAGATTGGATGAGATTACAAAGATGATTCGATTCGAATTGGCTAAAAAAATAGACCAAAAGTATGTGCCGGAAATCCGATTCGTTTATGATAATACATTGGAACGCGCGGACAGAATCGAAGAATTATTAAACAATTTGGATACTGGGAAAGATGAAGCAATCTAATATAAGAAATTTTTCAATTGTTGCGCATATCGATCATGGTAAATCGACACTGTCTGACCGGTTGATTGAATATACCGGGGGACTTGAGTCGCGTGAGATGAAAGCCCAGGTTTTAGATTCTATGGATATTGAACGCGAACGCGGAATTACGATTAAGGCACAAACTGTGCGGTTGAACTACAAGGCAAAAAATGGTGAAACATATCAATTAAATTTGATGGATACACCTGGGCATGTTGATTTTTCTTATGAAGTATCACGGTCACTCGCTGCATGCGAAGGTGCAATCATTCTTGTTGATGCAACCCAGGGGGTTCAGGCACAAACATTGGCAAATGCTTATCTTGCGCTGGATAATGATTTGGAAATGTTGCCTGTGTTGAACAAAATTGATTTGCCGTCAAGTGATGTTGCTGCAACTCGTGAACAAATTTCGGATGTTATTGGTATGGACGCAAGTGATGCGTTGTGTGTGTCTGGAAAAACCGGGGCGGGCGTTCCAGAATTATTGGAAGAAATTGTTAATAAATTACCCGCGCCAAGCGGTGATGAAAATGCGCCAACACGCGCTTTGCTGGTCGATTCTTGGTATGATTCGTATCTTGGGGTTGTGGTTTTGGTGCGTGTTGTTGACGGCAAATTGCAACGCGGTCAAAAAATAAGATTTATTGCAACTGGCGCAGAATATGTGGTCGAAAAAGTTGGATACTTTACACCGAAAATGGAAAATGTAGATTGTTTAAACACGGGTGAAATTGGCTTTATTATAACTGGTATGAAAACAATTCACGATTGCAAAGTAGGGGACACAATTTGCGATGCAAAAAGTGATGTCGAAATGTTGCCTGGGTTTAAACCATCTGTGCCGGTTGTGTTTTCTTCGTTCTTTCCAGTAGAAGCAAATGATTATCCAGACCTGCGCGAAGGGGCAGAAAAATTGGCACTTAATGATGCTTCGTTTGTATTCACAACAGAAAAATCTTCTGCACTGGGTTTTGGTTTGCGTTGCGGATTTTTGGGTTTGTTGCATATGGAAATAATCAGTGAAAGATTAAATCGTGAATTCAATTTATCACTTATTAATACTGTGCCAAGTGTGCTTTATAAAATACATCTGCGTGATGGTTCGGTAATGGATTTGGAAAATCCTGCGGACATGCCAGATGTGACAAGAATTGAATCTATTGAAGAACCGTGGGTGCGCGCAACGATT
>CACXVH010000023.1 GCA_902771095.1 uncultured Pseudomonadota bacterium | reverse complement strand
AACCCTAATCCAAATCCAAACCCAAATCCGACACCAAGTAATTGTCCGGATGGTGGTGTAGAAAATTCCACTTATACAGTTGCTATGTGTATGGAAGATTTGTTGCAATGTGTTAATACTGGTGCGCTTCAGGGCGGAATCAATGATTTGTTCAATGCAGATGTTCGCAATTCTATTATGGGTGGTATGAGATTGTGTCAATCTGTGATTGATAAATGTATAAGCGAAGTTCGTGTGAATTGTCATAATATTTATGCTGCGACAACTGATGTTTGGCTTGATTTCAATTCGCGTGTTATTCAACCAGAATATTATAACTTTGTTTTGCGTAAAACTGGTCTGACACCGAACCAAGCAGAAAATACTTGTTTGTTATTGGATAGAAATACATACGGTGAATCGTTCGCATCTGTGTCTGATACAAATGTGGTTAATACTGAATACAATAACTATGTTGGCGCATATAACAGACAAATGAATAATACTTTGTCTAAAAATAATCCACAGGGTGTTGAAATTAACACAACTGGATACGATGGAAATCGTGGACATTATGCACGTTGGGATGCGGCTAATGCTGAATGTTTAATTCGCGTTGCGGCTTATAACAAAGATAATTTGATTACAAACAAATGGTTGGGAATCGGTGATGATACCCCAGCGGAAGTTTGGCAAAAGGCAGGTTCAACATTTACTTGTAACAAGGACTTGTTTGACTTCTCGTTAATGAACCAGACAAAATCTGCTGCGTTGATTGGTGTTCCGGCTGGAACAGTTTTGGGAACTGCAATTGGTGCTGCGGCTGGTGCCGGCGCATATAATAAGAAAGAAAATAAGTTAATGTGCGATGATGAAAAGTATCTTGAAAAGTTAAGCAATTATTTCAGAAATAATGTTGATGACGCAAGGCAGTTAGTCGCATTCTTGAAAAACGATGATATAAACAGTTTGTTGAATATTGATTCAAAAACTTGTGAAGATTTGAACAATTTATGGACATTGATAACAAAGTATGAAGATGCTGTTGCGCTTTGCAAAAGCAGTACATACGGTCAATGTTTCCAAAACTGTACTAGAGGAAATAATTCTAGTAATATAACTAATAGTACGACACTGAACATTAATGGAAATGAGTATAATTGTGTAATTAGTAATTCTTGTGATAAAGATGCTGTAGAAGCGAATCCAAGTGTTGCGCAAGAGACAATTGACAAGTGTAAATTTCACAGTTTGCGTGAAATAGATCCTTCTGTTTATTGCTCTGGTGGTCCTGGTGATGATTGTGTCGATTCAAGTACCATAACAAATCAGATTAGCCAATTGAGACGTTATTTGCGTGGTGTTGAACCGTTGTTGAGCAAGGTGTCACCAAAAGCGAACAAAGGTGCGGAAATCGGTAAAGGTGCGGCGATTGGTGCTGTGACTGGTGCTGGTGCTGGTGGGCTCGCTACTGCTATTACCGCTTTGGTTGAAAAGAACAATATTTCTTGCAAGGTCGGTGATGGTTTGAATACTGTGTCTTTGGGCAAATCACATACCATAGATTCTTTGAAAGATTTCTATGTGAAATGGAATTTAAGATTGCCTGATACCGTATCGCCAACATCTGTTGTTTCGGATGTCGCATCATGGCAACAGGCATGCAGCCAATTTAACAGCCGCCTGATGGATTGTCCTTATGTTCAGGTTAATCTACAAACCCCAGGTAGTTCGGTCTATCAGTTGGTCCAAGGCGCATGTGTTGTGTCGGGCAGTGTATGTATCCCGAATGCATCTGTGATGAATTCTCACTTGCTGGTTCCGGTGATACATATTGATATTGTCCCGTAAATTTTATAGTTATTCAAAAGAATGCCGACATCGGCATTCTTTTTTTTATCAAAAAACACCCTGTTTTTTTATGCAGGGTGAAAGGAAGAAAAAAACTTTTGTATTTTTTATTATGCGGCTTTTTTCATGCCTGATTTAATATTGCGGACATATTTGCGTATTTCATCAATCGCGACCAATGAACCGTCTTTCTTTTCCGCAGACCAATAATCCCAACCGTTAAAACTGACACTGTGTTGTATACGCGCAGCCATAACGTGAATTGATGCTTTGCCGTATAGTGTGTGCATCAATTGACCATCGTGTGTAATCATAACACGGTCACCACGTGGTCCAACCAGTGTTTGTCCAACATAAAGCAGACCTGCATCAATCAATTCACGGAATGCAACTTTTATCGCATCGCGTTTTGGTTTTTCTACTTCGATATCCGACAAATCAATCGGGGTAATGTTTTTAACACGTTCGCGCGCAGCCATTACATAACTTTCTTCGCGGTCAATGCCAATGAATTGTCGCCCAAGTTCTTTTGCGGTTGCGGCGGTTGTGCCAGAACCAACAAATGGGTCAAGAATCACATCACCTGGCTTTGTCGAAGATAAAATCACACGACGCAATAAATCCATCGGCTTTTGTGTATTGTGCAAACTTTTTCCGTCTTTATCTTTGATGCGTTCTTCACCAAGGCAAATATTTATATCCCAATCAGAACGCATTTGTTTTCCACCGTTTAACTTTTTCATCGTTTCGTAATTAAAAGTATATTTTCCGGTCTTGGTTGGTGTTGCCCAAATCAAAGTTTCATGTGCGTTTGTAAAACGCGTTCCACGAAAGTTTGGCATCGGATTCGTTTTGACCCAAACAATATCGTTCAAAATCCAAAAGCCCATATCTTGTAAAATAGAACCAACACGAAATATATTATGATAAGAACCAATAACCCACATCGCACCATCTGGTTTAAGTATGCGTTTGCATTCGCGCATCCAATTGCGGGTAAATTCATCGTATTCGGCATTTGATTCGAAATAATCCCATGTGTCGCGAACGGCACGAGCGGCTGTTTGATCTTCGGGTCTGTATAATGTTTTTGCGCCCAGTTGCAAATTATAAGGGGAATCAGCAAAAATCGCATCAATCGATGCATCTGGGATATTGCGCATGATTTCAATACAATCACCGCACAAAATCTGGTTCAGATATTTTTGCATAAAAAGTTTCCTCTCTTCCGTTTCGGCTTTGCGCCTATCTTTTCTTGTATTTTATCACAATTTGAACATATAAAAAAGACGGCTGCGAATCGGTTTGTAAAAAAAAACACTTGATTTTTTTGAAAAAGCATTTTTTTACATATAAATTTGCTTTACTTGTGTATTTTTTTCTTTTACCATTCGTATGTTATGAGGTGTCCTTACTGTAATTCTACTGATAGTCGTGTGGCAGATTCCCGCCCAGACAGTGGCGATGCGGTTATTCGTCGTCGTCGTGTGTGTAATCAATGTGGGGCGAAATTTACTACGGTTGAACGCATTCAGATGCGTGATTTGATTGTCGTTAAAAATAGTGGAAAAACAGAACCTTTTGACCGGGAAAAATTATTCCGTTCGATTAAATTAGCATGTCGTAACCGTGATGTTCGGGATGAACAAATTGATAAATTGGTTGCTTCTATTCAACGCAGATTGGAAACAGAAAGCGCAGATGATACAGTGACCAGTGCCCAGGTCGGACAAATGGTTTCTGATTCTTTGTTGAACCTTGACCCGATTGCGTTCATAAGATTTGTTTCGGTGTATCGAAAATTTTCACGTGTTGCGGACTTTAAAAAAATTATCAGCCAAATACCAGAAGCAGATGATGATGCAATCGTATGCAAACTACCAAAGACATCGTTGTTTTGAAAATGATAAAAAAAATAGTTTTATTTTTAATGGTGATTTTTTGCCCAATTTTGTCTGGGGCGATAGAGTCCGTTGATATTTTATCTGATGAAGATGCGGCAACTTATGCACAAATATTTATGTTGCAGGATAAAGAAAAAATTGATGCTGCTAAAAAATTAGAATCCAAATTAACAGATAAATATTTGATGAACGAAGTTTTGTATCAAAGATATATTTCAAAAACTTACCATACGCGTGGAAACGAATTACAAAGTTGGATGAATAAATATTATGATATGCCTGGTTCTGAAAGGTTGGCAAAAATTGCAAAACTTAAAAAGGCATCCACGCGTAAACCAGACATGCCACAAATTGTGACAGGTAAAGAATATATTGAATCTGCACAATCTGAAACATGGACTGAAAAAACTTACAAGGAAAAAGTAACAAAAAATATAAACAAATTTAAAAAGGCGATACGGTCTGGCTCTTCAAGAACAGCACGCAAAATATTGGAAGATAAATCATTTAAATCAAAAATATCCGAAGCAGATTATGGTCGTCTTGCCGGACGTTTGTCTTTTCTTTACTATACAAATGGCGAATATGAACTTGCTAAAAAATGGGGCTTTGTTGCGGCAGATGCAAAATCTGAATATGGTTTGTGGTCTATGGGATTGCTTTATTTCAAAGAACAAAAATATATCGAGGCACAAAAATATTTCGGTAAAATTCTTGATTTAACACAAATAAATAATGCCCGCAAGACAGAGGCTGCATTTTGGGCGGGACGCAGTGCCGAAATAAATGGTAATATGGACGAAGCAGAAAAATATTGGAAAGTTGCGGCAACACATCCGATGTCTTTTTATGGTGCGTTGGCTTCAACTATGTTGGGAAGTACTCCAGAATACGAATTCTTTGACCAAGAATGTTCTGATGAAGATATTGTTACATTGCGTGAAAATAAATATGGGAAAAAAGCATTGGCATTGATTCAGGTTGGTCGCAAAGACAGGGCAGAACAATATTTGAAATATCTGGTAACTGCAAAGTCATCGGATAAAATGTTGCATGCTGTTAATGCTGTGTCTTCGATGTATGGTTTGCCAAGTGTTTCGATTTTGGTTTCTGGTGTTATGCGCGACAGGGGCATTTTAGAAATCAATGATGATATTATTTATTCTGCGCAGTATCCGTTACCGAATTGGGAACCAATGGGTGGTTGGTCAATCGATAGGGCTCTACTTTTAGCTATCACAAAACAAGAAAGTGGTTTTAAACCGACTGCTAAATCAACGGTCGGGGCAAATGGTGTTATGCAGTTGATGCCAAAGACCGCAAAATTGGTGGCGCGCAAAAATTCTGTAAAAATGTCTGAAATAGATATGTCTAATCCAGAACATAATATGTTTTTGGGTCAGCAATTTATTGTCGATTTATTACAGCAACCGTTGGTTGATAATAATATAATAAAAATGTTAATTGCTTATAATGCTGGTATCGGAAATCTGGCAAAGTTTGAAAAAAGTTTTGTGACAAAAGACCCTTTGCTTTACATAGAAAGTTTTCCTGCATACGAGACAAGATATTATATCAAACGCGTTATGTCTAATTTGTGGTTGTATCGTGCGCGCCTTAATCAGCCGTTAACTGCGTTGCAAGAATTGGCAGATGGTAAATGGCCGTATTACAACAGCGAAGATGAATATGTTTTCAATAATACTTTGAATAAACCATCTTTATAAAGTTCATGCGAAGTGTTCCTGATTTTTCAATTGAAAAAAATTGCGTGCAAAAAATAATTGCTGGTGTGGACGAAGCGGGGCGGGGACCATTATGCGGACCTGTGGTTGCGGGCGCGGTTGTTTTTTTGAAATATGATTTTGATGATATGCCAATAATTTCTGATTCAAAACAGATGAGTGAAAAGCAGCGCAAAGTCGCTTTCGATTGGATAACAAATAATAAAGATATTATTTGGGGCGTGGGGCAATGTAGTGCGGTTGAAATTGATGAATTAAATATTTTATGGGCATCTATGCGTGCGATGGAACGCGCGGTGGATTCGTTAAAAATTGAACCAGAATATTGTCTTGTTGATGGAAATCGTGTGCCAAAAAATTTAAACGGAACTGCGGTGGTAAAGGGTGACGCGAAATCTTTGTCTATTGCGGCGGCATCAATTTTGGCAAAAGTGACGCGGGACAGATTAATGCACGAATTATCAAAACAATTTCCGCAGTATGGATGGGAAAAGAATGCTGGTTATCCAACAGTTGAACACTTGCGCGCGATTGAAAAATATGGTATAAATGAACATTATAGAAAGACCTTTGGTCCAGTGAAAAAAATCCTTGGAATTCCCGAAAAACATTGACTTTTTTATACAAAAAATGTATAATATTTATGTGTAACAAGGGGTGTGAAAAATGGTACATTTGACAAAAGAAGGTGATTTTCCAAACGAAATGCCACGTGAAAACCCGGTGTTTAAAAATAATGTTGTTATACGTCGTGATTTTACTGGGAAAAAATTAACACCAGAAGAATTTCAAGAATTTCAAAAAATTGTGAATCAACGTCGCCCCTATTGTTCTGCTGATTTTCAAGAACATCATTTTATTGAAAATATTGCTAATAGTCCGGCACAAGCAGCGATGTATCGTGCATGTAATGAATTTTTTATCAAGGGGTATTAAAGGTGACAATACGAAAAATTGATTATAATTCTGTTCTTGGTAAATATGTTTTACTGCGCGATGATTTTAATGTGCAAATTGAAAATGGAAAAATAGTCGATTCTTTTCGTATTGATGCCTCTATGCCGACAATTAAACATTTAATTTCAAATGGTGCGCGTGTTGTTATATGTGCCCACCTTGGACGACCAAAGGGAAAACGTGATGAAAAACTTTCTTTACGATCAATTGCTGAATATATGAATATTCCGTTTGTCGATGATTGTTTGAAAAAAGATTTTTTATCGGATATGAAAAATGGCGATGTCGTCTTGATGGAAAATCTTCGTTTTTATGCGGGCGAAGAAGAAAATGATGATGATTTCTCAAAAAAATTGGCGGACGGTTTTGATATTTATGTTAATGATGCGTTTGCAGTATCGCACCGCGCGGCGGCAAGTACTGTGGGGCTGACGAATTATCTGCCGTCTTTTGCGGGCGATTTATTGGTGTCGGAAATAGAAAATATTTCAAATGTGATGGAAAAGCCAGAACATCCGTTTATCGCTTTTGTTGGTGGGGCAAAAGTATCTACAAAAATTGGCGTGTTAAAAAAATTGGTGACGATTGCGGACAAAGTGGTTGTTGGTGGGGCACTCGGGACAACATTTAATTTTGCGCTGGGGATGCCGGTTGGAAATTCTTTGTATGAACCGACAATGGCGGATGTTGCGCTGGATATAATAAAGATTGCAACAGAAAATAATTGTGATGTTTTGGTGCCATTGGATAAAGGTGTCGGTAAAGAATTTGATAAAAACGCAAAACGCGAAAATCGTGATGTTGAAAAAATCAAAGATGATGATGTGATTATTGATGACGGTGATAAAACAATTGCGCGCAATCACGAAATATTGGAAAACGCGAAAACAGTTGTTTGGAACGGGACTTTCGGTATGGCAGAGTGGGGCAAGGTTTGGGGAAAATCTTCATTTGCGTTGGCGCAAGATTTGGCGCATTACACAAAAATAGGCAAAATAAAAAGTGTGGTTGGTGGTGGTGAAACAGTGGCTGCGCTGGATGCGATTGGTGTGCATAAAGACATGACCTATGTTTCAACCGGTGGTGGCGCATTTCTTGAATTTATCGAAGGCAAAGAATTACCAGGTATAAAAGTACTCCAAAAATAAAAAATCCCGAAAATTTATACTAAAATTGGCGAATCGGGTAAATCCATGTTATAATTACCCTGTATTTTAGAATAACCAAGAGGATTTGTATTATGTCATTGGTACCTATTGTTATTGAAGAATCTCCAAAAGGTGAACGTTCTTTTGATATTTATTCGCGCCTTTTGCGGGACAGAATTGTTATGGTTTCGGGACCTATTGAAACCAATATGGCGAACACTATTGTGGCACAATTATTGTTTTTGGAATCTGAAAATCCGAATGCTGATATTTCATTGTATATCAATTCGCCTGGGGGTGAAGTGTATGCTGGTTTGGCAATTATGAATACTATGCAGTATATTAAACCAAATGTGACAACTATCGGTATGGGGGTTGTTGCGTCTATGGCTTCTGTATTATTGGCAGCGGGTGAAAAGGGTAAAAGATTCTTGTTGCCAGATGCTACGGTCATGGTTCATCAGCCGTCATCAGGAACCCAGGGTATGATTACCGATATGGAAATTTCTGTACGCGAAGGGCAAAGATTGAAAAAACTTATTACACAAAAAATGTCTGAATTTACTGGGCGCAAAGAAAAAGAAGTTTTTGATGCGATGGAACGCGATAACTGGATGGATGCAGAAGCCGCCAAAAAATTCGGTTTGATTGATGGAATTTTAACACGCAAATAATTTTGTATAAGGGTTTATAAAATGAGCGACGATAAAACACAAAACACAACACCAGAAAATGCACAACAATTTTGCAGTTTTTGTGGCAAATCGGTTTATGAAGTAAAAAAGTTGGTCAGTGGTCGTGGTGTTTGCATTTGTGATGAATGTATAAATTTGTGTAATGATATTATGGCTGATGACAAGCAGATGCAGATAACAAAAGAATCTGCGGCTTTGCCGACTCCGTCTCAGATTTATAAATTTTTAAACGATTATGTTATCGGGCAAGACAGTGCAAAAAGAACTTTGGCTGTGGCAGTTTATAATCATTATAAAAGAAATAGTGCATCTGTCGCATCAAATGTAGAAATTCAAAAGTCAAATATTTTAATGATTGGTTCGACGGGAACCGGGAAAACTTTGTTTGCGCAAACTTTGGCACGTGTTTTGGATGTGCCTTTTGCGATTGCTGATGCAACTACTTTGACCGAAGCGGGCTATGTCGGTGACGATGTGGAATCTGTATTAACGCGTTTATTGCAAAATGCAAACTTTGATGTAGAACGTGCACAACGCGGAATAATTTACATTGATGAAATTGATAAAATTTCGCGCAAGTCCGAAAATCCATCATTGACTCGAGATGTTTCTGGTGAAGGTGTTCAACAGGCATTGTTAAAGTTAATTGAAGGCACAATCGCGAATGTTCCGGCTGGTGGCGGCGGCCGCAAACATCCTGGTGAAACAACAGTGCAACTGGATACCAGCAAGATTTTGTTTATCTGTGGTGGTGCGTTTGACGGGTTAAACAAGATTATCGCTTCGCGTACATCTGCACGCGCTGGTATTGGTTTCGGGGCAGAGGTGTCTGATAAAGAAACACGCGAAGAAAAAGACAGATTAAGTGACGTTCAATCAAGTGATTTGGTAAAATTTGGAATTATCCCAGAATTGATTGGTCGTTTGCCGATAGTCACAACTTTGCAACCTTTGGACGAAGATGCTTTGGTAAAAATTTTAACTGAACCAAAAAATGCGATTGTAAAACAATATGCGGCTATGTTGGAAATGGACGGAATAAAATTAAATATCACCAAAGACGGATTGCAAGCCATTGCAAAGTTAGCAGTGGAAAGAAAGACAGGCGCGCGTGGATTGCGTTCAATTTTGGAAAATATTTTATTGCAACCTATGTTTGATGCACCTGATAAAAAAGATTTGAAAGAAATCGTTGTTGATGCAGATGTTGTAAATGGAAAAAAAGCACCAATGGAAATATATGCAGAAACAAAAAAGGCAGCATAAAACGAGAAATCATAAAAAATAAAAAACCGATTTAAAATCGGTTTTTTTATTGTGTTGGATTTTTGCAATATCCCCATAATTTATTTGCGCCAGTTGCAACATAAAATTCTTTGAATAATACATCGCCTGTTACATCGTGGTATCCATTATTATTTTCATCTTGCCATATTGAATCAACCCATATACCGTTCATATCTGTACATTCTTTTGCCAACATCGGTATTAAAGATGTGCGTATAGATTGTGCCACTTGATCCACCTGGGCAAGCAAAGATTGTGATAAAACATTTGATGTATCAGAAGCGCGAGTGCAATTTTGCAAAGCGTATATAACAAGTTGTTGATATAAACTGCCCACATAATATTGACCGCATGCTGCGTATAAGTTACTATCTATGTTAACAGGTGCTTTTGTTCCACCAGAACAAACGCAATAATCAGGGCAAGGTCTGCATTCTGTGGCAGAATTTAAACAAAAATGTGTGTCGGCATCAAAAGTGCCACACGATGAATCGTTTTCTTTATACAAATAATATCCAACCTTGCAACTGGTATATTTTTTCCTGAGATATTTGCACATACCAAGATAGTCCGTATAAGTTTGTGATATCGTTTGTGTTGTTAAAATATCAGAACGTGAAAAAGGATTTACCAATGTTGTATTGCATAATTCAGTGCTGGCATAGTAAGATTCGCCCGGTGCATATTTACGACATCCGTATGGATATGAATGTAAAGAATCGCTGTTTGGGACTGCACATATAGATTTTGCAAATGCTGCCAATAATGTTGGGCAAGATTGTTCGATTGTTAAATCTGTTATTCCAGTCATGGTGGCAATTAATATATTTAAACCTTCGGAACCGCCACCGTATAAATTACTGCAAGTATTTAATTTATCTGCGCACATTTCTTCGGATAATTCCAAAGCCCTTACAAAAATCATTTGTGAAGAATCATCAGTAAAGTTTGTCAAAGAATCAGATTGTTTTAAATAACATTGGTTAACCACTTGTAAACATTCGTTTTTGACAGTAGCCACGCGTTTTTGTTGTCCTTGGTAAATTTCGACAATTGCTTGACGTAAAAATTCGTCCCATACATAGTCAGCATTATCGCGACATAAATCTAAATCTTTGGTTGCAAAGGTTCGTTTTTGATTAAGCATATTTATAAATGCTGCGTTTTTACTGTTTTGCAAAATGTCGCCAGATAAAGAAAGTTGATTTTCAATTTGATAAAAATCTGGGGAATAAATTGCTTCGCCTGTTGTTGCATTTAAATATTTTCCAGAAAAATCTAGACAATGAATGTAATCATCGCCACATACTGCGTCATTAGTAATACTTTTGCGGACATTAGCGATACAGTCGTTCACATTTAGCGAATTATGCGCATCATAATTTTCAAGACGCGCATCTTGCATTTTATGTCTTGTTGAACGTATAGAAGCATTTGCAGCCACCATCTGTTTATCAAGATTGTTTTGTAATATTGAACAATCGTTTTCAATATACATACCGTATGCAGTCGATACCATCCGCAAATCTGATGATGTGCAGTATTCCTT
Organism: uncultured Pseudomonadota bacterium; assembly: GCA_902771095.1. Taxonomy (GTDB): domain Bacteria; phylum Pseudomonadota; class Alphaproteobacteria; order Rs-D84; family Rs-D84; genus Enterousia. The sequence continues at coordinate 975 of CACXVH010000023.1, read as the reverse complement.
CATCAAATCATTACATTGGGTATTAACAGCATTAAACAAAGATTCACCAGTGAGATTCGCAATATTTGTCCCGCCAATTAAATTTGTGGTATTCCAAATAGCGCGAATGTCCCCAGCAATATCAAGCGTTCCAGCAGTCGATAATGATTTTTGTTTTGTGTTTTGTAATACAGCACCAATGCTGTTTAAAGTTTTCCCGCTGTCTGATTTATCTTTCCTTATAGACAATTCGCCAGATGTTGCGGTTGACATTGCTTTGACCTCAGCCGCGGTTTTAGAAATAGCATCTATGTTTAATGCTTCGAAATCATTTAAACTGTCTGCGGTCTGGGATAATTTTTTTTCTTGGGCTTGGATACTGCTTAGTTTAGAAGAACAAATACATCTGCGATAGTTTTCATTTAATGTCGCACAAAATTGATCCATACATGTGAAATAGGCATCACGACAAGAATTATAATTTGTTCCAAATGTTTTTGTTGCCACAGTTGTTGCCGCGCGTGAAGCCCTGGTTGCTTTTGCAGAACGTGAAGGTGCGGCGCGTTGAGTAACAGGGCGATTAACCACAGTTTTATTCGTTGCACGACGCGCTGATGTTTGAATGGTTGATGTGTTGCGCGCAGAAACTGTTCGGTTTTGTGTGGAACGAGAAACTGTTTCGTTTCTGGTTGTTTGGCGCGATACTGCATTTTGATTACGTTCAGCGGCATCGGCATTACCGATGCACAAAGACAGTGCGGTTAAAATAAATAAAACCTTTCTCATCCTATACTTTTTAATAATAATAACAAAAATAAGATATTTTAAGCAAGGGGTTTTATAAAAAATGTTTTTAATTTTTCCCAAAAAGGGGAGAATTTGAGATCGCGGCGAGAGAAAAGATTCTCCCCCAGTGGGGGAGTGCGGCGCAGCCGGAGGGGGGGGATTAGTATTGATGGTTTGTTTTTTTCAACCCTCCCCACCGCAAGCGGTCCC
>CACXVH010000022.1 GCA_902771095.1 uncultured Pseudomonadota bacterium | reverse complement strand
AGAAAAATTATATGCACTTGAAGAGCGTATGGCGAAATCTTTTTATAAAAAAGAAAAACTGCGTGATCCTTTATCAAATTATCATAAAAAGTCATATACGGAATTTAAAAAAGAATTAGACGGTTTTGATTGGGATACTTACTTTGATGCGCGTGGGGTAAAGCCAGAATTTATAAACATTGCGCAAATTGAACCGATTGCGGAATCGATTGCAATTATAAATGATACAGATTTGAATTTAATAAAGACATATTTGAAATATAAAATTGTGAACGGTGCAACTTCGTTTTTAGATGATAAAACTTATGACATCGCTTTTGATTTTTATAATCGCGAAATGGCAGGTCAAAAAGAAAAGAAACCGCGTTGGAAAAGGGCGGTTGGTATGATTGACGGGTCACTCGGTGAAATGGTTGGGCAAATTTATGTTAAAAAATATTTTTCAAAGGAAGCAAAAAAGCGTATGGAAAATCTGGTAAAAAATTTACAGCGCGCGCTTGGCGACAGAATTAAAAATTTAACCTGGATGAGTGATGATACGAAAAAACAAGCGCTTAAAAAATTAAATACTTTTCATGCGAAAATCGGATACCCAGATAAATGGCGCGATTATTCAAAATTGGAAATTAAAAACGATTCGCTTTATGAAAATATGATGCGGGTAAGTGCTTTTGAAGATGCGTTCTGGTTGGATAAGGTTGGTAAAGAAAAAGACTCGAGCATTTGGTATATGAACGCACACGAAGTTAACGCATATTACGACCCATCAACAAATGAAATTTGTTTCCCTGCGGGAATTTTACAGTATCCATTTTTTGATATGGAATCTGATGACGCGTTTAATTACGGTGCGATTGGTTCTGTGATTGGACACGAAATGACACACGGCTTTGATGACCAGGGAAGACATTTTGACAGCGCGGGTAATATGAAAGATTGGTGGACAGAAACTGATGCGAAACTTTTTGAAGAACGCACTAATTTAATGAAGAATCATTTTAATAATATTTTGGTTGCCCCAGATACACATGCAAATGGTGAATTTACATTGGGTGAAAATCTGGCAGATTATGGCGGAATAACAATCGCATTTGACGCGTATAAAAAATATGGTGAAAAAAGCGAAGATGCAATTGGTTTAACAAGCGACCAAAGATTTTTTGTTGCGTATGCCATGACCGAAGCGGGCAATATTCGTGATGAAGAAATCTTGCGCAGAACAAAGGTTGATGAACATTCATTATCGCGTTGGCGCGTAAATGGAATATTACCACATGTAGAGGCATGGTACGATGTATACAACATAACCCCAAATGATAAATTATACATCGCCCCCGAAAAACGCGTGAAATTATGGTAATAAAAAACCGCCGAAACGGCGGTTTTTTTAATAACATTATTTTCCGGCAACGGTTTTACGAAATTCTGCGCTGGGGCGGAAAGATGCGACACGGCGCGCAGATATTACCGCAGGAATTCCGGTTTTTGGATTGCGACCAATACGCGCAGATTTAGACAATATTTTAAATGTTCCGAAACCAGCTATTTTAACATCTTCGCCGTTAACCAAAGATTGTTCGATTTCATCGAAAATAATATCTATCATTTTATACGAATCCGCAACCGTCAAACCAAAACGGTTTTTAATTGCATTTGCCAAATCCAGACGAGTTATTGTTGCCATCATAAAATCCTTTGATTCATATTATACAAAAGGTTTTAGATATTGCAATTACTAAATATTGATTTATTTTTTTATTGTTGTAGAATCTGGTTCGTGTCCTCATAGTTCAACAGGATAGAACAAATCCCTCCTAAGGATTAGATGCAGATTCGAATTCTGCTGGGGACGCCACCGATTTTCGTTATTGCGCGCAAAGCGCACAATTAAGAAAATCGAGTGTCCACCGTAGCCCATCGGGCGAAGGCGGACGGAAAGCACAAAAGGTGATTTTCGTTATTGCGCGCAAAGCGCACACTAAAATCAAAGGACAAACATATATGAAAAATCGTGCCGTAAAAATTGGGATAATTGCATCACTTTTGCCACACTTGTTTTGTTGTGTGTTGCCGATTGTATTATCTTTGATTGGCTTGTTCGCGCCAGAAATAGCACACACATCTTTTATACCAGAATGGATAGAACCGTGGATATTTGTGTTTTCTGCATTGATGTTGGTTTTATCTTGGGTTTTGGTATTGCGCGATTGCCCTTGCGCAGAATGTGAAGAAGAAAAATCTCATAAAACACAGAAAATTATTTTATCAATTATAACAGTCGTTTTTATTGTTAGTGTTTTATTGCATATAATTATGCATTAATACATTGTTATAGTTCCTTCTGGAATTTCAACGCGTTCATTTGCATTGATCCTGTTTCTGTAAATTCCTGTGACAAAAATACCAATTGCATCACCCATCAAAGCATCCATTGCAGCGGCATCAGTATTAGTGTAATAACATTGCGCAACTGTCGTGGAACTGTCCAAACTTGCAATATCAAAATTAATATTATCTGGGACATAAAAGTATGTTCCTGTGGTGTCTTCAAATTCTTGTATATAACAATCAGCAAAAGTATGGAATTCCCATGAATCTCGGATTGTTAATAAATCTCCATCCAAACTAACTGTTGACGGTGCTATGTTCGCATTGTTTGGGCATGGCTTGCACTTTGGTTCTACTGTGGACGGATGGCAAAGATTATTTAAAATTGCTTCGCGGTCTTCTTGAAAATTATTTGTAATTTGGACGACACCGTCATTATCAAGATATTCCATAGATGTGGTCGTGTTACCAAAAAAGATTCGCATTTGATTATAAAGATCCATTATATTATCACTGACATAATAATTTCGTGTTTCTTTATATACAACTTCGCCTGCTGTGGCTGAAGATTGGTCTGGGTTTGGAAGTTTGGCACTTTTTAACCAATTAAACCCGATACGATAATTACCGCATGCAGCGACATATTGTCCCTTGGGACAAATTTCTATGGTTGATGCAGCGGTGGTTGAGGACGAAAATTGTGATGTTCTTACTTGGTCACGGATGGTTGGGTCAGTGACTGCTATTGAACCTTCGGTTTCCAGTGTAGTAAGATATGGAGGTGCATATGCATCATTAACAAAGCCCTGATATAAAAATACCAAGGTCCAAGCCAAAAACTTTCGCAAAGAATCGCGATTAAACTTCATCTCTTTTTCTCAGACAACAACATTTTAATATATTTTTAATTTTTTAAGCAAGAAAAAAACAAAAAGTGCTTGCATTTATTCTTGTAATTTTTCTATAATCACCTTGCGAAATAAGAAAGGAGTCAAAATATGAAAAAATTACTATTCGCTTTGATGGGATTGGTTTTTGTTGGTGGTGCAAATGCCGCAGATATTACGATTTTTTATTCACCAACATGTCCACACTGTCATCATGCGCGTGATTTTATCGGTTCTTCGTTGATATACGAATACAATGATTTAAAGGTATCAGAAATCAACATTATGAACATGGATAATCGTCAGGCATTTGTTGATGCGCTGTTCAAGTGTGGTTATCAAAAGGGTGGTGTTCCTGTTTTGGTTATCGGTGAAAAATGCTTCCAGGGTTATGCAGATGCTATGCAGAATGATTTGCGCGCCGCGATTGAGGTTGACTTGACAGATGAACAAAAGGCATCTGCTGCTGCGAACAAGGCAGAAATGGCAAAAGACAAAGATGCTTTTGTTGCTGCACACGCGGACAGAAAAAATGCAATATCTGAAAAAGAACCTGTAAAAAAAAATTAAACGGTAAAATCGCAAAATCTGTCGAAACAATTCTTTTGACAGGTTTTGTGATATTGTTATTCGTTGGATTATTTCTTGTTGTATTCAAAAAGAAAAAATAAGGCATAACAATGTTTGATTTAACTATTCTTGACTATATTTACATAGTGGTTATTTTGGCTTCTACCATTTGGGCTACTGTTCGTGGTGGTGTGTACGAAACAATCGCAACATTATCGTGGATTGTTGCGGCGATATCTGCGCGATTTGCATCACCGTATTTGGATGGTTTGTTGCAGAAATGGTTTAACGTTCCCGATTCCACAGTGGTTACTTTGGTGGTGTCTTATTTTATTGTGTTTTTTGTTATTTTGGTTATTGTGGGATTTATAAATCACAGAATACGCGAAAGAATCCAGGATAGTTTTTTATCTGTTGTGGATAAAACTTTGGGTGTAATATTCGGTATATTGCGCAGTATTATTGCTATGGGTTTTGTTTATTGGGCGATGCTCTGGTATTATTCTGATATGCCGCGTGGTTTGCCATCATGGATTGCAGATGCAAGAACGCGTCCTGTGATGCAGTTGACTGCGGTCAAGATGGATAACTGGTTCTTTTTTGGAAATAGCAAGTTGTTAAAAAAAGATACAGAACAAGATCAAAAACAACATGCCAATTTAATAAATCCTGCGGTTGCTAAAAAAATTGCGGCAAATAACGAAGCAGCAAAAAAAGATCCAGGCGAAACAGGTTATAAAAATTCAGAACGCGCTGCGCTGGAAAACCAGTTGTTGCAAATAGAATCTGTGGCAAACGCAATTCAAAAAGAAAATTAAAAAATCCCGCTTTGTGCGGGTTTTTTCTTGCGAAAACAATCCTGTTATAATATCTGTTGTGCATAGTTATAATAATTATATGCGCAAAATAAAAATTTTTATAACAGTATTGGTTTTGTATGAATTTGTAATGTTGACTATATTACAGATTCCAAATTATTGTAATGCAGTTTTTAATAATAATTTTTGTGTAACTGATAATTTTAAATATTTTTTGTTATGCGTTATGTTGCCGGTTTTGGTGATGCTGTTTTTTTGGTGGATGCCGGAAATCGCCAGACCTTTTTGTCCGAATAAATGTCAATGTGAAACGCATCAACCAGAAACAAATAAAACTACATCTCCAGACATTGAAAAATTGATAACTACCGCCATTATAATGGGTGTTCATAAATTGGCTATGCAACATCCAAAAACCAAAGAGATTTTAGATAATATTTCTGATGTTTTAACAAATGTAAAGACAGATAAAAAGAAAAGAAAATAAAAAATGGCTGGTTTCACAGCCACTTAATTTATGGTGCCGGTCGAGGGACTTGAACCCCCGACCCTCTGATTACAAATCAGATGCTCTACCAGCTGAGCTAGACCGGCAAGGTGTTTCCATATTATACATTTTATTTTACAAAATCAAGCACATTTTTCAAAAAGTTGCTTTTGGGGTAAATTATGCTATAATACCTGATGTAATGATTACCAAGGAGATAAAAATGTTTTTTGTTTTTAGTAAACAATTCAGAACCGAAGAAAAAATCTTTTCTGAATTGGCAAAGAAAATCAAAGAATCTAAAAAAATTACACAATCTTGGGACGGTCTCGCGGAAGTTTATAAACTTGATACCTGCAGAATAGAATTTATTTCTGCTACACCTGCACAAATTTTGGTGTATGACAAATCGGGTAAAGAAATTTTGTCTTTGGATTGCGAATATGATGATGCTGACAGAATGCAACAGGCCAGATCGCATTGGTTTTCTGGGGTGTTGGCAGATGCAAGAAAACGTTATGAAAAAGATACTGGTAAAGAAAAAATGCGCAGGGCAACCGCCAAAATAAAAGCCCAAAAAGAACAGGAAAGACACGAAGCGGCAATGGTCAAGGCATTAGATAGAATAAAAAGTTTATAAAGATAATAAAACGGGCGAAAAGCCCGTTTTTTAATATTGAAATCGAAAAAATCATTGCTACAATAAACCCCATGAAAAAAATACCAGAACTTTTGGCGCCGGGCGGCACTTTGGATGCTTTCAAGTCGGCGATTCTTTATGGGGCAGATGCGATTTATGCCGGGCTGCCTGGATTTTCTATGCGCGCACGTGCCAAAATTACGGTTGATGAAGTAAAGCAGGGTATCGATTTAGCGCACCAACACGGTAAAAAAGTTTATCTGGCATTTAATTTGTTTGCACACGACCGTGATTATGAAAATATGGGGCGGGTTAGTGAAGTGTTGAATTATCTTAAACCTGATGCACTTATTATCTCTGATGCGGGGGTTTTAATGTGGGTAAAACAGCATCATCCAGATATTCCAATTCATATATCAACCCAGGCGAATATATGTTCTGCGGCGACCGTCAAATTTTGGCAGAATGCGGGGGCTGTTCAATGTGTTCTTGCACGCGAAGTTTCACACAGTGAATTCAAGTCAATTCGCGAACAATGTCCAGATGTGGGTCTTGAAATATTTATTCATGGTGCGATGTGTATGTCTTATTCTGGGCGGTGTTTGTTGTCGAATTATATTACTGGGCGGCCATCTAATCGTGGGGCATGTGCGCAACTTTGCCGTTGGAAATATGATGTGATTTTGCGTGAAAAAGAATCCGGGGTTGAAATGCCAATCGAAGAAGATGACCGTGGTGCATATATTATGAATTCCAAAGATTTGTGTTTGATGCCGCGCCTGCGCGAAGTAATTGAATCACAACCTGATACATTGAAAATCGAGGGGCGCAACCGCAGTGAATATTATGTTGGCTCTGTTGTGCGTGCATATCGTAATGCGATTGATGCGTATGTGCGCGACCCGGAACATTTTGACCCAAAACCTTTTATGGATGATTTAAATGTATTGGAATCGCGTGGGTATACAACGGCTTTCTTTGATGGGCCAGTTCCGCCAGATGCGCATGATTATGAATCTACACATTCTAAATCAGATTGGCATGCCGCTGGTGTTGTGACAGATGTAAACGATAAAAATGTCATATTGGAATTGCGTAATGAAATAAAGCAGGGCGATGAAATTATTTTTATATTACCACATACCACAGACAAAGTTTTTGTGCGTCTGGATGCCGTTTTAAACGCAAAGAACGGTGAAATATTACCAAAGATGTCTGCGGGGCAAAAAAATTCTTTGCTTATACCGATTGAAAAGATTCCGCCACAATATCGTGATAAAATAGTACCATTGGTTTTGGCATATAAACACAAATAAAAAACGCCGTTGCGGCGTTTTTTATTTTTCCACTTTTAATGCGGGGATGTCGGCATAATCGTTGTATTTAGACAAGAACCGACCACCTGTGAAACATACGAAATTAGACAATGAATCTTCGTATTCGCGCAGTGCTGATACCCAACGTTCAGAAACCTCGGTCTGGGCACCTTGGTATCCGGCAAATCCGCCCAATGCACCACCAGCGGCAGTTCCGACAATTGTTCCTTTGGCGCGCGCTTGGTTAGATAAATCAATCAATGCGCCATCATCCGCATCACGCAAAGACGGTTTGAAATTATTCAGTGCATCGTCTTCCGCAATCAAATCACCAACACCGCCACCAACATAACGATTATAAATCTTTGGATTTTTCGATTTCAATTCATCCCAAGTTTTATATCCGAATGCTTTATTTAGTTTAGTATTTTCAAACACAGCATAGGCATGTTTTGTATTTTCTATTTCTTGTGCGCTGACGATTTTAAAATACATATCGTCGTTACCCGTTTGTGATGTGTCTTTTTCAAATTCATTCATTGTGCCTGTTTTTGATGGTATCCACCTTTCTATACTGGATACATCTTTATCTTTTTTATATTCATCCAAAGTTTTTTGTCCACTTTCTGTCTTTATCACTATATTACCAATTCGCTTGATTTTGTCTGGGGGTGTACAAATGTTTTTTGAATTACATTGTTTTAACCCAGAACCATCAGGTTTTACAATGTAAAAATCACCGTCTTTGCTACGGATTTCTGCGCCATATGTTTCATAATTACCAACCACACAGTCGTGTTCGATGCCATTTACAGAACATTTTGTTGTTGCGATAACACTGTCGCCACCATTTGCGCCAGCCATCATATTTCCAATCAGCATCCCCGATGCCGCATTCACAGCCGTAGATTTAATTGTATCGCCCGCTACTTTGCCACTATACGAACTGGCTGCCATAATTCCAGCACCGGTTGCAGCCCCAACTGCAGTATCCAATAACTGGGTTTTTCCGGTCCCAAGTGGAATTTTGCCATCGTTGGTTTTACTGGTGTCTTGTTTTGCCAATAAATTTCCTGCAACCCCGGCAATAATAGCCCCCGCTGCGATTTTCAATCCTGCATTTTGCTTTTGCTCTTCATTCATAACCGCCACAACATCTTCCATTGTTGGTGCAGCATCCGCAGGTAATTCAACCCTGGAAAGCGCAGACATATTATAACTGCCCCCTGGGAAAGAATCTATGTTGCATTTTATTGATTGGCCCGCACCGACAGTAGTTGATGCCAACACAGCATTTGTATTTGCATCACGCAATTCAACCACAGCAATACATTGTGGGTCGCGATTTATACCATATTCTGGTGTTCCCCATTTGAAATTACCGTTTACATAAATCATTTTGCATGCTTCTAAATCAGAAACACTTGGTGCGCCAACTTCGTTATTCACAATGGAATTAGCCAATTTTTCATCCGTCACCATAACCGGCAAATTAGCTACTGCGGCAGTTGTTGGGTCTGTCGCATATGCCTGTTGACCGTACATGGCATTAAGTTGTTGATATGCACCAGCATAAGAACGGCTGGAATTTTTTGTTTTTACCGCTGCGTCCACTGGCATAGTTGAAACACATGCCAAAATTGCGGAAAATAAAGATATTTTACAAATTCTCTCTCTCATCCCAGTTTACCTAGAATTCCAATCTTATTCTTGCACCGACATCCAATGTTGATAAACGTCCACTTTCTGTCCAGTTTGTGTAATGGAACACACTGTCATACGGTGCTTCGTATTCATCACCACCACCGTCACTTATCCATTCTGTTTGTGATACGACAATGGAACCAGAAGTTTTAACCTTACCCAAATTGGCATAGCGAACAAAAAAGTCCAATTTTAACCCGTCACTCATCGCGGTTGTAACACCCGCTTCTAATTGAAATGCCAACTGTTCTGTTGTTCCACCATTGTGATATCCATAAACATCAGAAATCGCGGTTAAGCCACCACCTTCGATAGCGCCAGGTCCCAAACCATCTGTTTCATCATAGAAAGTATCATCGAAAATAACATAATCGCCAATGGTATTCAACGCAACACCAACACCCGCGCCAACATACGGACGAAGTGAACCGCCCGCCATATAACCAGTAAACGAATCAAGGTTATAGTATACATTCAACATTGTCGAATTTGATGTGATTGCACCACCAGAAACCTTGGCATCTGCGTATTCACCGTTACCCTGGGATGTTTGGGCATTCACAGCATAAGAAATGTTGGAATAACGCAAGAAAGAAAAATCAATACGAACATCGCTGTTAATCGCCGCCCCAACAGAAATCTGTAATGGAATCACAGTGTCAGAATCAAATTCAGACACGCGGAAAGAACCAGGTGCAAAAAACGCATTATCTTCACCAGCATAATCAGCGGACATAGACCCCTTAACCATTGTGCTGTATCCAGCAGATAACCCAATATACAAACCACTGTCCGCCAATCTATCGTAATCAGCAGATTGATAATATTGACGACCCGCATTTGTCGCAGATGAACCAACACGTGGCAAAGCACCCGTTACACGATTTGGGTTTGTTGCAGCAATATTTGTCGCAATTGGTTGTTTGTTTGTTGCCGAAGCCGCAACCAACTGTTGCGAAGTGATATTAGCCCTTTGTCCAGTTATTTGTGGTTGTGTATATGTATTGATGACATAGCCCTGACGCGTTAACTGTTGTGGATTATACACCGGATAGGCGGCACTTGCCGAATGTGGCAACAAAGAAACAAATCCTGTCAATGCCGCAAGAATTTTGACTTTTCTCATATTATTTAACTTCCTTTTAAAGCATTATAGCATAAAAATTTTTTTAAGAAAAGCATTAAATACAATTACAAAGCAAAAAAAACACCCCTAAAAAAAGGGGTGTTTTTGTCCAATATAAAGTTAATTTTTATTTGTTTTGATTAGAATCTGGCATTAAATCTTGCACCAACTTCTAATTTCACATCAGTTCCGTTCTGAGAACCAGAATGGGAATCATCAAATGTGTATTCTGTAAACAAAGTCAATTGCATAGAATCACTTAATTGATTCGCAATATTTGCCTTTATCACATATTCATCCCATCCATCGTGCATGTTGGCAAATTTTTTTGCCAAACCCTGGGCGACCTGTTCTGATGTTGCATTAGGCATTTTTGTGTGAACACTTTTTACACCGTTATCTGCGTGTTCATAATATTCAAAGCCCGCACCAAAAGACCACGCATCGTTCATTTGATAATGCGTGTCAAACCCAAAACATGTTTCATGTGTAGATTTAAGGTTTGCTTCGATTTCTTCTGGGAAATTTATCATACCCATTGTGTATGGTGTTCCAGAAATAGGTGCATCCCTGTCGATAGAAATCTTGTTATTATGATTCGCAAATGTTTGCAAATATTCTATGTGTCCAGCCAATGTAAATTTGTCCCAAGTTTTTCCCAATCTTGTTCCAAAAATAATTCCATAGCGACCATGAGAATAGTTGTCAAATTTGAATCCGGTTTTTGTATAGGTTCCCTTCATCGGTGAAACACCAGATAAAAATGCTTCACTATACAAATCCCAAACAAAAGGTTCAGCATCATCCAAAACGCGATACATTAAACCCAAACGGCCACGATGCATACCACGACGATCAATATCATCATCATGAGTATAACCAAAACGACCAATTACAGCAAATCTATCTGTGATGCCATAACCCAAATCTTCGGAAAAACGCCACACAGGGAATTCTTCTGTGTGATCCAAACCCCTGTTTTTCAATGCAGACGTGTCGTCTGTTTTTTTATACATAACCGCCGCACCTGTTTTTAAATACACTTCACGATTTTGTGGCATGTAAAGTGGATTTTCCATATTTGATGCTGCGAACGCGCCTGTTGACACAACCGAAGCGGTTGCTGCTATCAAACATTTCAAAGACTTTTTCATCCATTTCTCCTTTTTTACTTGATGAAATAACCAACCCCCATTATTGGCAAGATTGGCGCCATATCCATACCACCCATTATTGGCAATAGTATGCTTTGTGATAGGGCAAGGCATATTCTTATACATTTGTCCATCTATGTCAAAGATATTTTTTTTGTGGACACAAAAGAGTTAAATTTTGTATCATCAAGTATATTCAGGAGAAAGAGTTGCTCGGAAAGGCAGTTTTTCGGGATTTTTGTCGTATCTTTCGGTGCGCATTATTTGCGCCAGTTGTGTCTTTGTTGTGTGTTTTTGATGCAGATGCTGCGACAGCCCCGGCTTTTTCTGTGACGACAACATCACTATCGACGGGGAATACATTTCAATTCACGATATCCGCCTCAGGAACATTTTCTGTTGATTGTGGAAGCGGTGGAACATTATCTGGAACAGGAGTCACAGGCGCAACAACAATAGACCGTTCAACAACAACAACAAACGATACATACACATGTTCTTATTCATCTGGGGGTGTAAAAACAATATCTTTTTATGATGGGTATTCTGCAAATGGGTATAACACCGATTCAACAGTTGCAGCGATATCTTTTAAGAATAATACATATGTTAAAGAATTAGACGGTGACTTGTCTGCTGTATTTCCAGAGGTTGGCGGTCAATACCCAAGTTTTTACGAAACTTTTTCTGGTTGTACTAATTTAATAACAATTCCATCAACTTTGTTTGCGCATATAACATTTGGTAAAACAAATGAATTTAGAAAGACATTTTCTGGATGCACTGGGTTAACTTCACTGCCTAATGGGTTGTTTTCTAATGTCAGTTCTTCAAATAATTCAAACAGGTTGTTTGAAGGCACATTTTATGGATGTACCGGATTGACGAACATACCAGGCAATTTATTTGCTGGTATTACAACTGGTGCTGATAGTATGTTTTGGGGGACATTTGAGGGATGTTCTGGGTTGATTTCATTACCAAATGGATTGTTTGCTAATGTTGTAAACACAGCCAACACAATGTACTTATTTGAAAATACTTTTAAAAACTGTACAGGGTTAACGAATATACCTGGGGATTTGTTTGCTGGCATTACAACTGGTGCCACTTCTATGTTTAATGCGACATTTTATGGTTGCACACATTTAACAGCAATACCACCAAATTTATTTTCCAACATCACAACCAGTGCACCGTCTCTGTTTGCTTACACATTTTCTGGGTGCAGCACATTAACATCGATACCAAACAACTTGTTTGCCGGCATTACAACCGGTGCTGCGGATATGTTTTATACTACATTTTTGAATTGTACAGGTTTGCAATCGTTACCAAGTGGGTTATTTGCAA
>CACXVH010000021.1 GCA_902771095.1 uncultured Pseudomonadota bacterium | reverse complement strand
TGAAAGGGCGCCCACCAAAATCACCAAGAACAAAGTGATTGGTTTGATTTTGGATGGGAATTTACATTCCGACCAGAGCCACCAGAAATAAAAGAATCATCCCTCGCGGATGATTTTTTATTTGTGTTTAGGGCTATGAGTCGGAAGCGAACCGAAGGTCCGGGACGTAGCAAAGCGAAGTGAAAGGGCGCCCACCAAAATCACCAAGAACAAAGTGATTGGTTTGATTTTGGATGGGAATTTACATTCCGACCAGAGCCACCAGAATAAAAAATCGCCCCAGACGGGGCGCTTTTTTATTTTTGGTATCCAACATTAGAACAAATACTTCACAGAACCACCCGCAAAATAGGATGCGTTAAGTTCATGATTTTCATTTGTCGGGAACATTGTCCGGAAAGTCGCCGACAATGTCACACTTTTCGTCAATTCGAAATCCATACCAACCTTGAATTCTGGGGCAAAAGACCACACAGTTTCAGAATCACCACCAACAACATCCATATGATATGCGGCTGCGTCCATACCTGCACCTAAAACAAAATCTATACGATTTGCTTTGTCACCACTTACGCGGATATAGTTATCGTATGATACAGAAATGTCAAACAAATCTGCACTTGCCGCGCGTGTATCAACATATTTCTGTTGAACTTTGGAATAAGTTGTTTTTGTTGCAGTAAGTGTTATCCCGCCATTATATATATCTTCGTATTCACCGGCACGAACCCCTGTTACCACACCAAAAGCAAAAAAATCTTTTGGAAAATCAATATTTGCAGCACGTTCAATATCTTTTGCATCACTGGAATAAATTGCCCCCTGAACTCCCATCGAAGCCCCAACAAAAGGTCTGTATTCCAAAGCATTTGCGCCAGCAACGGATACCAATAAAGCAGTAATACTTGTTAAAACAATTTTTGTTTTCATGTGTTTTCTCCTTAATATTTTACACTCGGCAGATATTATATCGCGAATAGAAAAACTAAACAAGAATTTTATTTACATATTTTTTATAATAGAATAAAATCATAAAAAAACAAAAGGTGAAGACGGTGACTATGATTTATTGTCGCGATTGTGGTGCGCGTCATTCTGATAAAGCAAAGGCATGTCCAAAATGCGGATATGTGGAATATGATTTAACAAAATCTACTGTGATATATTTATTATTATTGTGGTTTATCGGACTTATTGGTGCGCATCGTTTTTATGCTGGCAAAACCGGCTCTGCAATCGTGATGTTGATTTTAACTTGTACTATTGTCGGGATGTTAATTACATGCGTCTGGTGGTTAATTGATTTGATTTATGCGATATGCAACCTGGGCCATCCAGAAAATATTTTCGCAAAGAAATAAAAAATGCCCGTTTGGGCATTTTTAATTATTTCGCCATATAACAGATTCAAACATTGATTCTATTTTTTTCTTTAATTCGTCATCATTAAAAAATTGTTCACGCATCGCAGGTGTTGTTTGTTTATCAGCGTCTTCGTGATATGGGGTATATTTTTGCACTGCGAAATTTTTAACCCCCATACTGCTTGCGATTTTCGCAATTTCTAATAAATCATCTTTGCTGACAAAACGTGGGTCACAAGTTGTTCGAACCTCTAACCCGCGACCAGTTGATACCCAATATTTTAATGATTCAATCATCCTGTCATATACAACATCAATACCAGTCAATGCCTGATATTGCTGCTTGGTTGCCTTGAAATCAAGCCCAATCCAATCAACAACATCAGACACCTTCTTTAACAGTTCAGGATAAAAACCGTTGGTATGCAAACCAATTGAAAAACCCAAATCGTGAACGCGTTTCATATAGTTAATCGTGGCATCCGCCTGCATTAACGCTTCGCCCCCAGAAAAAACAATTCCTTCTAATTTTCCGGTACGCGCCTTTATCCAATCAAATACTTTATCTGGGTCATATTCGCCATCACCCAGGGCAATCAAATGCGGGTTGGAACAATAGACACAATTCAACGGGCATCCACGTAAAAATAATACAGCGGCCAGTTTTCCCGGATAATCAATAGTCGTAAAGGAAACCAGACCGCCGATTTGTATTTGCTTCATTTATATGAACCCTAGCTTAGGCGGCCATTTTCAGCAATTCACGATGTCTTGCCCCAGCAGATAATGAATTTTCTTCGGTAAAAGTTTTTCTTTCACAAAATTCTGCATATTTACCAATATTAAAATTTCTTACTGGTCTGATATATCCCATTGAACGTGAAAATGTTTCGCATGGTGTTCTTTGTTGTGGGTTCATTTTGTTCTCCTTTCTCTTTTTTGTTGTTTTTTTGTTATTCGTGGTCGCCACATTTACATTGGCAATCGTTATTGTTTGCGACAATTTCTGCATCACATTTCGGACAGAAATCATGTCTTCCTGGTAAATAGCCGTGTTTTGGACAGATTGAAAATGTCGGTGTTAATGTCATATATGGCACTTTGTAATTTTCAAATATTGTCCGAACGATTTTTTCGGCTGCTTCGCCACTTGATACTGGTTCGCCCATGTACAAGTGCAACATTGTGCCACCTGTATATTTGCGTTGTAATTCTTCTTGGTGTTCCAAGGCGACAAATGGGTCGTCTGTGAAATACACCGGCAATTGAGTTGAATTTGTATAATAAGGCGCATCCGCTGTTCCTGCAGTCAAAATATCTGGAAATTCTTTTTTATCTGTTTTTGCGAAACGATATGCGCAACCTTCGGCTGGTGTCGCCTCAAGATTATACAGATTGCCTGTCTTTTCTTGGAAGTCCGCCAAGTTTGTTCTGATGAAATCCATTACTTCCAATACAAGATTTTTACCAAATACAGTTGCAATATTATCAGAACCGTTTGTAAAGTTCATCACCATTTCATTCGCACCATTAACACCAATGGTTGAAAAATGATGATTCCAATTCCCCAAATAACGCTTTGTAAATGGATATAAACCGCGTTCCAAGTTTTTCGAAATAATTTTGCGTTTGATTTCCAAAGAATCACGTGCCAAATCAAGCAAGTATTTTAATTCGCGCAATAAACCTTCGCGGTCGCCCTTGTGCTTGTATCCAAGACGCGCCAAATTAATCGTCACAACACCAATAGAACCGGTCTTTTCCGCAGAACCAAATAATCCGCCACCGCGTTTCAACAATTCGCGCACATCAAGGCGCAATCTGCAACACATAGAACGCACATCTGTTGGATTTAAATCAGAATTCAAGAAATTCTGGAAATTTGGAATACCGTATTTCGCCGCCAAATCAAACAAAGGTTTCACATTTGGATGATCCCATGGAAAATCGTCTGTGATGTTGTATGTTGGAATTGGGAAAGTAAATGGACGCCCCAATGCATCACCTTCGGTCATAACCTCAATAAAAGCCCTGTTAATCATATCCATTTCTGGTTGCAAATCGCCATATGTGAAATCAACCATCTTTTTATCTACAAACGGACGTTGTTCACGCAAATCTTTTGGGCAAGTCCAATCGAAAGTAAAGTTAATAAATGGTGTTTGCGTCCCCCATCGACATGGCACAGAACAATTAAACACCAATGTCTGCATCGAATTTTTAACATCAGCATACGATAATTTATCAAGACGAACATATGGCGCAAGATAAGTATCAACCGAAGAAAATGCCTGGGCGCCAGCAAATTCATTTTGCAATGTTCCCAAGAAATTCACCATATGCGAAACCGCAGTTGCCATGTGTTTAGCAGGTGAACACTGTAAATATCCCGGAACCCCATTAAATCCTTCGTATAACAATTCACGCAAAGACCAACCTGCACAATAACCCGTAAGCCATCCCAAATCATGTATATGAAAGGCGGCTGTCTTGTGCGCTTCTGCGACTTCTTTTGGATAAATACTTAACCAATATTCCGCAGTCATACGTTCAGAAGAACGCAAAATAAGCCCGCCAATAGAATAACCGATATTTGCGTTTTCTTTGACACGCCAGTCCGCCTCAGACACATAGTCACCGATAACAGTCACCGCATCCACCAACGAACCACGGGTTTCAGCGCGTTTTTGACGATATATGATATAACTTTCTGCTGTTTTATATGCGTGTGCATCCATCAAAGTTTGAACGACAACATCTTGGATACTTTCCACATCTGGAATCGAATCAGAATATTTTGCATCCAATCTTTTCAAAACATCTTGGGTAATTTTAACAATATCTGCATCAGTGATTTCATTTGTCACCGCCACAGCAGATTTAATCGCATCAAAAATCTTTTTAACATCAAAAGGCACAACTTCGCCAGAACGTTTTTTAATAGAAGCCAACGAGCACGTCAATGTAGACATAACCTGGATTTTAAATTCATTTGTGTCGGTTGCCATATTTATCCCCTTAATTTGACAAAAAATACTATATATTGTGTCTCTTTGCTCCCTTAACACACAATATACAGTATTTCATAACGAATCTCATTATAAAAAACATAAATTTTTTTATTTTTTTACTTGCATTTTAAAAAGTAGAGATTTTCGCACCTTTGGGATGGCTTTCTTACCATCGATTCGTAATTTTTTGGACACAAAACACTTTTTTGTGTAAATTTTTGTAAAAAAAGCGATTCGAAAAGCACAAAAAAATCAAAATATAGATAAAATTTTATCGATTCGTATCAAGATATTGATTTTTTAATATATCTATTTGAATCAAGGCGATTCTATAAAATGAATAATATTTTTATGGGTAAATTTGTCAAAAAAGTCGCGGGATAATGGGACGACCCAAACAAAAAAATCTGTAAGCCATTGCGAAAGACCAT
This sequence comes from uncultured Pseudomonadota bacterium, assembly GCA_902771095.1. Classification (GTDB taxonomy): domain Bacteria; phylum Pseudomonadota; class Alphaproteobacteria; order Rs-D84; family Rs-D84; genus Enterousia. The sequence goes on along the minus strand of CACXVH010000021.1, from coordinate 8,270 downwards.
CATCCCGCTTGTTTCTCTCTTCTCTGCTTTCGCACAGTATTATTTTATCATAAAAAAAACAAATTGCAAAAAGAAATGCCCGAACGGGCATTTTCAAACAAAAAAGAAAGTTTTTTAGTTACGACTTCTGTGATTGTATTCACATGTTGGTGTATCGCCAAAAATCCAAACGATCAACCATATCAAAGCCGCAACTCCGATAAGAGCATAAAAGAATCGTGACAACCAAGTCATTGGACCAAAAAGCCATGCGATTATGTCAAAGCTGAAAAAACCGACCAAGCCCCAGTTCAATGCTCCAACCAAAGACAAAGGTTTTAAAACATAATGTGTAAATGCACCCATTTTTTTCTCCTGTGGTTAATATTATGTTTAATCTGTCAATTAAGACAAATATATTATAATATAATGGGCAATATATTTCCGCAGGAACGATATCCTGTCCATCAAGTGAAAAAACAGCCAAATTGCTTTGGCTGTTTTTTGTTCGTCATCATAATTTTGATTATTAATTTGACACAGTCCAACCGCTGAAGGTATAACCATCTCTGTTTGGTGGTGTTGGCAAAGTGATAGCGCCATCGTAATCACAACTTTGTGATGCCGTACCAACTGTTATTGCACTTCCACCGTTGGCGCCTATACCATCTTTCCAGGTAAGGTTAATATGATTCTGCGTCCATTTCGCAGTACATGTGACACCGTTGGAATTCTTCATATAAACACTGGATGTACCATTGTCTATACTTGCTATGCTTATGAATGATACCGCTGTAGAACCGGCAGAATCGCTCGTCAAACCAGATGTACAAGACCATCCATCAAATGTCCAACCATTCAAAGAACATGTTGTTGTTATAGTGCCACTGCCATCCATCGCAATCGCATGTGTTGCAGATGTTGTGCTGTTCTGCACAGCGACATCACCTGTACCAAGGTTGATCGATACTGTTTCTGATGCGGTTACTGCATAAGCACCCGAACCACCCGGTATCGCAGTTCCTGCCGTAGGTTTCGCACAATTAAATGTTATGTTAATATTATTTGCACTACACTGCGCAGTCAATGTTAAACCACCATCTGTATTCCAAGGTTGATACACATAACCTGGTTGACGGGTTGCGTTTCCAGTCAAACTTTCTGTCCAGCCATTAAATGTATAACCACTTGGAACTGTGACTGTCATACCCGAAGCACTTGTTCCCAAAACTTCATAATTTTGATTGTATGTCAAACCACCAGAATATGTTTTATTGGTTCCACCACAAGTTCCAACCGCATAAGTGACATCATATGTTTTTGCGGTCCATTTCGCATACAAAGTCCCTGTTGTATTGCCAGTTTCGCCGTTTTTCCACTGATCAAGATTGTTCATCAAAGTTCCGCCTGTCGTGGCAACATATTGTGTTCCTGTTCCTGTTTTGCCTGTCCAGTAACCACCAAATATATAACCGGTCATAGCTGGGGCAGTAATGGTAGATATTGTTGGTGTCATCGCGGCAGCCGTTGTTGCATTCGCATAAACACCATTTTCATATCTGGTGACTACACTGGATGTTCCAGCAGTTGTAATACCTGTCGAAGTTCCTGTCGGATCAGACGCACTGGTATATCTTTTGTTATCAAAAGTAATGGTTGCTGTTTTTGGACTCCACTGAGCATGCACTGTTTTATTAGCTGTTAAACACAAATTAGAATCCACACTTCCACCCGATGTTGCGGTATACCATCCATTAAAAGTATAACCTGCTAATACCGGTGTATATGTAGAGGCATTTTGACAAGTATATTGTGCATACCATGTAGAATTACTGGATGTTGTTGTTCCAGCCGTTATACCATCTTGCGTGATTTTACCATTACTACCAATGTATTGTGTTCCGTTGGTTGTATTTCCAGCAGATTGTGCTGCGCTATAAAACCCTTGGAACTGCATTTGGGCATTTGTAGATGCCGCATAACCAGTTGAACCACTTATTTCAGATGTTGTATGACCAGTGGGCAAATTCGGATCCAATGTCAAAGTATATGTTTTACCGGTTGGGGTTGTTGTCAAACCATTGGCACTTGTTGACATTGCATTGGTATGCGCAGATTCCAAATATACCGCGTCACCAAATATCGCATACAAAGACGATGGACTTGCAGCTGTTGAGCCATAATTAGCAGCACCTGAACCAGTATTAGAATTTAGTGTAATTGTATATGGATTCGCATCCCAAATCGCTTCCAATGATGCAGAGCTTTCATAAGATTCCAAATATGGATAAGTACACGCAGAACTACCATATGCGGCTGGGTCGCCCCCATAAGTAATATCCGTAGCAAATGCCGGACAGGTCATGCTCAGAACAAGCCCTGAGGTAAGAAATAGTTTTTTCATAAGGTTCCTCCCGTTTATGTTAAAACTAGCTATTAAAGATACCCATATTATACCACAAATTCGAATCGAAAAAAAACAAAAAATAGCAAAAGCAAATAAATTATTAAAAAAAATTATCGACTTTATTCAATATGTTATAAAAAAGTCAACAAAAAAAATGTATCAAAAAACAAAAAAATTTAACCATTTTTTCATAAAAAAATCAGCATTATTATTGAAAAAAAATACCCTGTAACCAAGACAATTTTATTGACTTTTGATTCAGTAAAATATAAACTATGCTTGCTTTTGACAGATTTTCATAAGCAATAAGTTTTGGATGGTTGTAAGCCGCGGTCGAATGCGACGGTCTTGACTGCGAAGCGAGGTAAGAGCAAAACAATGTTTTGCGCATTACTAAAACCGTCGGTTTGAAAGACCTGTCGCGAAAAAGTTTTGGATGGTTGGCAGAGCGGTCGAATGCGACGGTCTTGAAAACCGCTGACGGGGCAACTCGTCCGGGGGTTCGAATCCCTCACCATCCGCCACCAATGGAAAATGTCCCACTTGGGACATTTTTTATTGGTGTTGGAATGGCGATTTGGGATTAGGTCCTGCAACAAAGTTGCTGTGTTCGACAACAAGTAGATTTCACAAATGTTAATGCAGTGAAATCGTTACGGTTGCAACGCAGGCACAAAGTGCCAAGATAATCCCTCACCATCCGCCACAATAAGGAACACACCCTTGGGGTGTGTTTTACTCTTTTCGTATTGCGCAAGTGAAAATAACTATACCGACAACAAACATTATTCCAGACAACATTTGTCCCATCGTCAATCCCCACGATGTCAGAAAACCAATTTGTGCGTCTGGCTGACGAAATTGTTCGCAAAATATTCTGAAAATCGCATAGAACACACAAAGCAAACCACTGATTGCACCAGGTGTTTTGCGAAGTTTTGTTTTTGTATATAACAACCACATTATGATGAACAAAACCAACCCTTCGAGTGTTGCTTCGTATAAAGGGCTTGGGTGTCTTGGGTATTCTGGACCACCGACAAAAACGACACCAAGCGGTGAATTTGTTATGCGACCCATAACCTCCATATTTATAAAATTAGCAATTCGTCCCAGTCCGATTCCGATTGGCGCAACCACAGATAAAACATCCAACATTCTGAACGCATTACGTGGGACAGATTTATCAGAAAACTTATTTTTCCATGCAAACAAAAATGTCGCGATTATTACACCCAATAATCCACCGTGAAAGCTCATTCCGCCATGCCAAATCACGAATATTTCCAATGGATTTTCAATAAAGAATGGCAGATTATAAAATAATACATATCCCAACCGTCCACCAATAATCACACCCAAAACGATAAAGGTTACAAAATCATCCATTTGTTTTTTGGACAAGCAAATTTCATCATTTTTATTTCTTGTTAAATATCTGAACAAATAAAAGCCAATAATAAAACCAGCAATATACGCCAGCGCATACCAACGAATTGGCAAACCAAATACAGAAAAAGCAACTGGGTCAATAGGATTCAAAACAATAGCCATAATAAATATTCCTTTTTTGATATTTTATTATTAAACGCGAATTGTTTTCAACCAAAAATTAAAGCCGTCATGCGACGGCTTTGAATTTTATTTTTTATTTTAATTTAAATGCTGTTCTTTGTTCATCAATAATGCGTTTCAAATTTGCAATGATATTTTCTAATCTTTGTACACGCGCAGCATCTTCTTTGCTTAAATCTTTACCCATTTTTGCCAAAGATGTTTGATAGTTTTTCAATTCGCTTAATTGGCTTTGGTTAATGCTTAATCTTGATTCCAAGCCAGCAACCAATGCTTGTTTTTTACCTTTGACAGTGATTGGTCCCAAATTATCGCTGTAATATTCTGGTTCCAATGTCCCATAATTTCTGTAATCATTATTTGCCATGTTTGCTCCTTTTGGTTTAACATTACTCGTCTATTATAGTTGACAATTTTATATTTGTCAAGAGATACTTAAAAAATAAATAAATTTATGTTTTTATATCGCTTGAATTATTACCCATCGTGTATTATATTCCAATCAAATGATAACTTTAACAACAGGAGAAAACAATGGTAAAATCTGTTTCGCAAAAAATTGGGGGCGGCATAGAATCATATCTTAAACGCGTATTCGGTTTAATGACAGGTGCTGTTTTGGTTACTGCGCTAACTACCTTTATTATGCTGATTACTGGCGCATTTACGACTTTGATTACCAGTTCTGGCGGTTTATCCATTACATATTATATAATTGTATTTGCTGGTTTTGCATTATCTATTTGGGCGCAGATGCGGGCTTTTTCTATGAAACCATCCACAGCAATGCTTTTGTTGTTTTTATATTCAATCTTTATGGGGGTTGCCGTAACACCTATGATTTTGGTATCAAGTGGTTTATCAATAATAATCGCGCTGGTTTTGGCGGCGGTAATGTTTGCCTGTATGGCGCTGTTCGGATACAAGACCGTTAAGGACTTATCTTTCTTGGGTGTGTTTTTATTCTTAGGCATGATTGGTTTGATATTGGTTGGCATCGTATCTATGTTTATACCAATGGGCGAAACTTTCAGCCAGATTGTATGTTTAATTGGTGTATTAGTTTTTGCTTTGTTTGCCGCGTACGATATGCAAACATTAAAAAACGCATATTACACATTGACCAGTGGCGAACAAAAAGACCAATTGGCGGTTCTTGGTGCATTGCACATGTATATTTCTTTTGTTGCAATGTTTGAATACTTGCTTGGTTTATTAAACAGTCGTGACTAATATAAAAAGGAAAACAAAATGACTTATAAAATAGATAAAGATAAATGTTTGGGATGTCATGCATGTATGGGTGTATGTCCTGCGATGGCGATATCTGATGACGTGGACGGAAAATGTCAGATAGATAAAACAAAATGTATGGGATGTGGCACTTGTGCGGCTGTATGCCCTGCTAGTGCAATTGAACCAGATTTATAAAGGAAAATTAAGATGCCAGCAAAATCAGTTAATGACATAGTTGCACTTTGCAAAAGACGCGGTTTTATTTTTACGGGTTCTGAAATCTATGGTGGACTTGGTGGTGCTTATGATTACGGTCCATATGGTGTGGAATTGATGCGTAATATCCGCAACGCATGGTGGAACGCGATGATTTATGCCCGTAATGATATCGAAGGTTTGGATGCTGCATTGATATCAAATCGTTTAATGTGGAAATATTCTGGCCACGAAGGAAGTTTTTCTGACCCACTGGTTGAATGTAAAAAATGTGGTGCACGTATGCGTCAAGATAAGATGAAAGACCAAACCAAATGCGATAATTGTGGCAGCACTGATTTGACAGAACCACGCGCCTATCAATTGATGATGGGACTTTCTATTGGTGCAATGGCAGATGGGGCGATAAATGCCTATCTTCGCCCGGAAACAGCGACAACAACTTATGTAAATTTCAAAAATGTGCTTGATTCCAAACCACACAAATTACCATTTGGAATTGCCCAGATTGGCAAGGCATTTCGTAATGAAATTTCCCCGCGTGGTTTTGTATTTCGTATGCGCGAATTTGAACAGGCAGAAATGCAATACTTTGTAAACCCAAGCGATGACGAAAAATATTTCGAATATTGGAAAAACGAACGCCTTGCCTGGTGGATAAATGTATTGGGAATACCGGCTGAAAAATTAAGATTTTTACCACATGAAAAGTTGGCACATTATGCCAAGGCCGCGGTTGATATTGAATACGCGTTCCCAGACGGTTTTGACGAAGTTGAAGGGGTTCATAATCGTCAGGATTTTGATTTAGGTTCTCATACCAAGGCACAAAATGAATTTAAACTGTCGGCAAAGGTTTTGGAAAATAAAGATTCAACAACAAAACTTTCATACAGTGATGCACAAACAGGTGAAAACTTTGTTCCATATGTGATTGAAACCGCTATGGGTGTAAATCGTGCTATGCTTGCAATTATGATAGAGGCATATGATGAAGAAGACCTTGGGGACGGTAAATCGCGCACTGTATTAAAATTGAAACCGTGGTTATCACCGGTCAAGGCAGCGGTTATACCACTTGTACGCAATGTCCCAGAAATCGTAGATTTATCGAATAAATTGGTTGATGATTTGCGTAAACTGGCTATCGGCAGAATAGAATTGGAAAATTCTGGTAATATCGGTAAAAACTATCGCCGTCACGATGAAATTGGAACACCAGTTTGCATAACTGTTGACCATCAAACTTTGGAAGACGGCACCGTCACATTACGTTATCGTGATACGATGGACCAGGTTCGTGTAAAAACAGACGAAGTCCCACAAAAACTATTAGAAATCGTAAAGCAATAAAAAATGCCCATTTGGGCATTTTTTTATGAATTGATTATCTTACATTCCAACCATTGAAATGATATCCTGGTCTTGGCTGATAATTTGTCGGTAAAGTAAATGTTCCGTCATATGTACAAGTATCTGTTGCAAAAGTTGTGGTCGCATTTTCGTCTTGATAATAATTCAGTGTGATTGTGTTTGCGGTCCAATGGACAGTGCACGAAATATTTGCATCACTTGTCCATGTTGAATAAGAGCCAGTAGCATTTGTCAAAGTTGCGCCGCCAGTGCAATCCCACCCTGTGGCGTGATATCCAGGCAAGTTACATGTCCCGTAACTTCCCGCCAAACCATATGTTGAACCATATGTCACATTTGAAGTATAACTTGCTGGAATACCTCCTGTAACACTTTCGGTTGCGCCGGATGGTGCAGAACCACAACTATATGAAACAGTACGGGAATTCGGTGAACATGCCGCATAAACTGTTATACCATTTGTTCGTGTCCATGGTGTTGCAGACGCATCTGGAAAATTATTTGTTGTTTGACCAGTAACGGTATTCCACCCAACAAATGTATAACCTGTTTTTACAGATATCGCATTATTCGCCTCAGCTGGCACAGTATAATTTGAATCGTATATCGCACCATTTGAATGGGTATAAACAGTTGTATTTGGACTGTTGGTGCAAGAACCACTGTTATATGTGACAGTATAACGATTTGCTGACCATTGCGCAGTAAGTGTTAAATCATGACCAATTATATACGGGTCCAAAACATCGCCTTCGGGGTAAATAGTTGGTGTTTCATCCCCAGAAGCATTATCATAATCACCCACCCATCCAGCAAATGTATATCCTGGTATGCTGAAATTATTACCTTCTATTGTGACTTGATCTTCACCAAAAGCTACGGTTGTTCCGGACACAGAACCACTGAATCCTGTTGTTCTGCTGCCCGCTGTTCCATGATCATAAGTGACATTATAAATATTTGGTGTCCATATTACTTCACAGGTCGTATCAGCTTCAGCCTTCCATGGATTAATTGTCTGCGAAACAGTCCATATCCCCTGATTAAGAGTAGAATAATAATAAGTGGTAGTAAAAGCCCCTGTTGCCCCATTTCTATCACATTCCCAACCACCAAAATGATACCCCCCACGATCGCCTGTTAATTCACAACCTGTCATTGTACTTGCAAAAGTCATAGAACCATCATAATGACCACTTGTAGTTGTTGCACCTCTAACCCCACTGAGTGAGATATCCAATCCTTGAACAACAGGGACATTTGGTCCACCACAACCATAATTAATACGTGCCTCTGCTGGCGACCAACGTGCATACCAAGTAGATGTGCTGGTTTCATTTGAAAACTGAGTGCTGGCGGCATCATATATAAAATTACCATTTGCACGTATTACCTGGGTTCCGCCAGAAACAGGGGTTGTATAGAAACCACCAAATGTATAACCTGTTAATGAAGGTGTTCTTGTCAAAGCAGGCAATCGATT
>CACXVH010000020.1 GCA_902771095.1 uncultured Pseudomonadota bacterium | reverse complement strand
TATCAATCAACGACAACCACATAACGATGCCATCAGCCAATGTGACCTGTACTGCCCAGTGGACAGGAAATACAGCTTGTTCATATAAAGTTGAATTTAATAAAGGAAATACCGCTGTTTCTGGGTCTGTTGCCGCAATAGCTGGTATATGTCAGAATGAAAGTGTGTATGTGACACCAAATCCTGGCTTTTCTTGGGATGACCATACTTTTGATGGTTGGAGTTGTGTGAATAGTGTCAATAACACATCATTATCAATCAACGACAACCACATAACGATGCCATCAGCCAATGTGACCTGTACTGCCCAATGGACACAAAGTGGTAATGGTGGCGGTGTTTCTTGTGACCCTGGACAATATTGGGATGAGGATGAGGAAGATTATTGTGCTGATTGCAGTGCTGGTTATTTCTGTCCGGGTGATGGGGATGAATATCGTTGCCCGATCCCGCTGAGTCAGACATCTTCGGGGGCGTCTTGCAGAGGTAATGTATCTAAAACACAAATGTATGGAAATAATTGTTGGAAATATACCGGCAATGCGTCCAATTACAGAAATTGTGTTTATGGTATTCGACTGGAAAATTATAGACATTAAAATATTGCCCCCGTTCGGGGGCTTTTTTTTACCCTATAATTCCCCGCTTGGGAGGGGCGGAGCGAACAACCCTTCGTTAAAACTTCGGGCGACACTGAAAAATTTTAAGCCCACACTTTTTTGTGTGGGCTAACAATTTTTCGTGGCCTGCTACCCGAAGCGTCACAGATGCGAAGGGTGGTGCGGCCGGGGGGAATTGAACCCCCAAGGATTTCTCCACAGCATCCTTAGTGCTGCGCGTCTACCAATTTCGCCACGACCGCTTGTTTTTCGAAACATATTATAAAACTATTTCTTTTTCAAGATTTTTCTGTTACAATTAAAAAAATGATAGTATATAATAGTTGTCTAAGGAGAAAAAAATGAAAGAAATCTCTCGTATTCTGTTCGGTTCGGCAATTTTGTCTTTGGCGCCTTTTGTCGCTGGTGCCGCGGGAACTTACTATAATGGGAATTTATACCAAAACCCCCAGGCAAAATACGCAACAAATTCTGGCGGTTTTTATAATACTTATGGTGCGGGGCGCGGATACGGTCAAAGTATGCAGGGTGTTGGTGTTACAAAAACTACTATACAGAAAACAAAAAAAACAACCAAGAAAACAACTAGTTCTGCAAGCAAACGGGGCTTTCAATTGGGTATAGATTTTATACATGAATTTGCTGATTGGGATGTGCAAATGAATACTGCGGGTTCTAATTTGCACTATGATAATTTGCGTTGGAATGTGTTAAGTGGTGAGGCCGCATATTATTTTGGCGATTCGTTCCCGATGCAGATTAAAATTGGCGGAAGATACGGTTTGCAATTCGGTGATTCTTCGATGGTTGATGACGATATAACTGCGGGAAATATGTGGACCACCCAAGATATGATTGTTGGTGGTAATACTGAACAGGTTTTAATCGGAACACCTGCATTGTCTGTTGGAACAAGTAAGGGTGGAAAACAATACGGCTTTAATGCCGCGTTCGGTTTTACTGATTTGTTTGATACTGGGCGCGTAAAGATGACACCGTCAATCGGGTATCGCTATTTTAAACATATTCTTGAAACAAAAAGTAATTATGGTTTAATGGTCCAGGTATTGAATTCAAATAGTTTTGTGAATTGTGTCGAAGTCCAAAATGGCGAAATTCAATGCAGTCCGTATATCGGTTTCGCAAATTCTTCGAACCAGATTTTAAGCTATGCTGGTTTGACGGCTGTGGTCGATTCAGATGGTAATGTCCTGGGGTATATTGTTGAAAATGATACCAGTGCAGCTCTGCTGGATGTTGGTGAAACTTATTATTATGAACAATCGGGAACATCACATAAATATGAAACTGTATGGGCGGGTCCGTATATCGCGCTTGATATGGAATATGCGATAAATGATAACAATATTGTTAATGCTGGGGTAGAATTTGGTTTGCCAACATATGATTCCAAAGGCGACCAGCCATATCGATTCGACTGGGAACACCCAACCAGTGTCGAAGACAAAGGTGAATTTGGTGATGCATATCATGTTGGATTCAATGCGATGTGGTCAACCAGTATCAGCGATGCTGTTATGTTGTCTTTGGGGATGAATTATGATTATTATAATGTCAGTGATGCATCTGCAACGACTTATTTGAACAAGGCATATAATGAAGCGCTTTTGTATTCTTTGGAAACAAATTATAATAGCGGTGAAGGTTTAACAGAGACGGAATACCAAAATATGCTGTCTTTGAAAGAGGCAAAAGCAGCAGGTTGGAAATATAAAAGTAATAAAGAAATCGAATCTGTTTATAAATCTATGGGAATTCGTTTGGGCTTAAGTGCTAGATTCTAAAGGTGGTAATCGTGAAAATTTGTTGTAAAAAATTATTCGTTGCTGTGTTTGCTCTGTTTTGTGTAGCGACTTGTGCTTTTGGTATTGAACTAAGTGCGACTGTGCCTGTGAATCAGACAAGTGATACAGCGGCTAATGCGAAAATAAACGCAACCAATCTTGCACGGCGACAAATTTTGTACAATGTTTTATCGCAATATGCACAAAAGGAAGAACTTAACGGGTTGATATATGATACATCCAGTGATGAATTAATGAATCTTATTTCTTCGACCAGTGTTTCTAATGAACAAATTTCATCAGATACTTATTCTGCGAATATTACAATGGTCATTGATAATTTGGCGGCAAAAAAATGGCTGGATAAAGCTGGAATTCAAAACTGGATTCCGTTGGAAGAAACAAGTGAAAAGTTTATGGTGTTGATGGTCGTTCCAAATGGTCTGGCTGATTGGGCAGAATTAAAACGCATTACTCGTGAAGGCAAGGTTGAAATAGAAACACAAACAATTTCAGGAAATCAAATTCTTGCAAAGTTGCCTCTGAATTATCAATCAAAATTTATGGCTGCTATTCGTGAAAATGGATGGAAATATACGAATAATGGCGGTGTTTTACAAGTTTGGAAATAAAAATCAAAAAAGGAAAATAAAATGAAAAAATTACTGGTTTTGTTGGCTGTGTTTATGCCAATTGTTGCGGTGGCAGAAGACGCACCAAAAGAAGATAAATTTAATTTAAATGTTCGTCGTATCGGTTTGGATTGGACAAAAACAGATATTCATAACCCGGGTGAATATCAAAATTCTACTGTTGCCGCGTTAAAGGCATCTGACCAGGAAAATATTCAGGGTGTTTTTGATGTTGCACTTGAATACGGTTATGACAGATTTAAATGGGATAATTCTTTGTTTATGGAATATGGCAAACAAACAATTAAACCATACCAAGAAGAAAAGGCAGTGGATGAAAGCGCGGATAAAATTTTGTTTTCTTCGGATTTTGCTTATGCGTGTTGGGATTTTGGCTCTTTTAAACTAGGACCGATTGCGCGTGCGCAATACGAAACAGAATTTGAAGGTGACCCGCGCAGAAATATAATTCGTCCAAATGCTGGTTTTTCGTTGTTTGATCACGATATTTTCAAAAGTTTGTATGTCGTTGGTGTGTATGAATATGATTTTACTTATTCTGATGCCAAGGTTAGTAAGTCCGCAGCCGAGGCAGGTTGGCGCATTGAATATAAGTTAAGGGAAGGCGTAAAATTTACATCTGATGGATATTACAGAAAATATTTGTCTTATTCGCGTTATGTCGGCGAAGATTTAGATTATGACTTTTTGGCGGTCGCGCGTTTGGATACAAACATCTGGGGTGATTTGACAATGGGACCTTATGTGAAATATCGTCGCGCTCATTCGCGTGATGCGATTGATTATGGCGCAAATACTTCGATTGGTATTTCGTTCAGTTATATCCATAATTTCGATTTGAAATCTGAATAGTTGACAGTATCACTTTTTGTGCTATCTTACTTGTTAAACAACAATAAAGGATAGCATAAATGGATTTTGTTCCAGATTGTGATGTTGCGAATAAAACTATAAGATGTGGTGACTTTTCTAGGTATTCCGAAGCATATGTTATTACCAATGAAGATTTGCGCGAATCTATGACTTTTATGCCGAAAGAAACCAATCGTGCGCTGACGGTTGCGGCATCTGGGGACCATCCTTTGTTTGCGTCGTTATATGGGGCAAAACATGTTGATACTTTTGATATTTCTTATAATGCAAAGTGCATAATGGATATCAAAGTTGCCGCTCTGAGTTTTATGAGATGCGATACTTATAAAAATTTGTTGGATGATTTGTATTGGAGCCATGATATACAAAAGGTTCCAAAAATAAAAAGGATATCACAAAAATTGCCAATCACAGAATTTGAATATCTTTGTAATATGAAAGGCCATATGTTGTTTAGTCATGGTTTGCCACCACTTTCTTTTCATGAAAAACATTTTCCCACAAAACAAGAATATAAAAAAATTCGAAAATTTGTTAAAAAGTCATATAGTTTTATAATGACAGACATTGAAAATTTAAGTAACCATTTAACAGAAACTTATGATTTTATACATTTGTCTAATGTCCTGGATTATGTGCCGATGTTTAAAATTACCAATATAATTATTCCTTTGTTAAAACATGTGAATGTTGGCGGGCGGATTTTGATGTTGGATGAAAACCGTTTAATTCATGAACAAAAATATGGTTTTCAATACGGTCCCACATGTGTTTATTCTTGTGAAACTGTTGTTAGAATTTTTAAAGGTTGGCGTTTTATCAAAGCAAATAATTGCATAAATATTTTGGAACGCATAAGGTAATTAAAAAGCAAATTTTCTTTTTGCCATTATGAAAAATTCATTTTCATAATATGGATTATCAACAAAGGTCAAAGATAAATATTTATAACCCAATGTATATTCAATGCTTGGTCTTGTGTTGGATAAATCTATATGTGCGTTATTGTAAATAATTTGTCCATCGTCTGTTTTTGCAATTGGTAAAGTTGCAGACATATTGCCATAAATAATTTTTTCTGGAATCGCGATTTCAAAAGATAAATCTTGCCATGATGTTCCGATTTTGGCGGTTGAAGAGTATATATTTGAAAAATTAGATACGATTGAATTTTCTTCGGCTTTTAGGTGTGTGATACCAAGGCGAGCATTTTGATAAAAATTGACATTACCGATTTTGAATTCGTGTTTGTAACCGATAAAGTTAGTTAACTGATTAGATTGAACAGAAATCAAACCACTTGATTCTAATAAATGATTTTGCACGAAACCAAATTCAAATCCGTCAAATAAATTAAAAGCATTATTTTCGTTTTCACGCAATTTATCGAACCCACGACCATAAGGAATTATTTTTATATGGTCTGATAAGTTGGTTGTAAAAGCACGAGAAAAATCATCAACAAAAGCAATTTTTATGTTTGCTTTTTGAATCGCAGGTGCGACAGAACCAGAAATATTTGATACTGATAAAGGACGGATAGTATTATTTGATAAAACTATTCTTGGTGTTCCAACTGGCTTTGTGGCTCTTTCCAGATTCAATAGTCCCCAACCATAAACAGAATCAATACCTGTTTCCCCAAGGTCGGTGGCGGTCACAAACAAAAGTTGTGTTATTTGTGTTGCGTTCATATACGGAAATGCCTGTTTGATAACAGCCACTGCACCAGAAACCACAGGCGCCGCAAAACTTGTCCCGTCAACACTTCTTCCATTCGCGACATTCCAGTCCGAACCAGGCGCAGCGATACAATAATTTTGTGTGATTCCACATTGATTGCTGTACCATGCGATTTTGCCATAATTGTTAAGTGCGACTACATTTATAAAGTGACCAGATAAATCTGGAAATGCCAGGGGCAGGGCAGATAAAACACCGCTTTCGTTTTGCATATCATTACCCGCGGCCCAAACAAATATCGCATCGTTATCAATCGCGCTGTTGCGTATTTGCGTAATGAAATTTTCACTTGTTGCGTTATACATATAATTCTGGGCGGCGGCATAAGTTTTGGTTGCGCCATTATTGTCATATATTGCTGTTGCTGCGTTAAGGCTTGCTGTTGATGGAATCTGCCAACTGGCATTGTAAATATGCGCTGGGGGTTTGTTGCCAATTTCATTTGCCATATAATCAAATGAAGCAAACGAATTTTCAGAAGCGCCCAGATTATTTGTCGTTATATCTGCATCTGGTGCCAGATATTTGGCGATTGTATAAACATGGTTTCCATGTTCTATGTTAAAATTATCCATTATTTGGATATTTACATTTTTACCAGAATATCCACGCGCAGTTGCATATGCAAAATCAATGGCGTCATATTGTTGTTGATTTCTTTGGTATTTATAATCAGATTTAATTTGATTCAAGACACTTTCGTCAATGTCGCTTCCGCCAGTTAAAGAATCAAGATATTCTGCATTTACTTTTTTATTTTGAACATAATCTGATAATGAATAGTTCGCAACAATATTTGCCGACAACGGTGTTCGCTGATAATTTGTTTGGTTGGATGTCGAAGAAGAACCGTGCCCCCCCGAAGATTGAAGTGCCAATGCAACACCTGTTCCAACCAGAACTGCGCCACCAGCAACGGTCAATAATGTTGTATTGTTTGAAGATTTACATTTTTCAGGATATGCGCGACGATAATTTTCGTTCTTGCAATTTTGGTCGCCAAACGCACCAACGGTCGTGAATACAACCGCAAAAAGTGCAACAAAAATCTTTTTTAATACTTTCATTCTCACCATTTATTATAAATATAGACCAAATAATTGTTTTGTCAATACTTTTTGTTGTTTTTGTCAAACGATGTTTTTTTAATTAGTGCTTTTTTAGTGTGTTTTTTTGTGATATAATTCATGAACGAAAGGGGATTTTTTAATATGAAAAAGATATTTTTTATACATTTGTCAGTATTAGTATGTATGTTCGCCAGTATTTCTGATGCACTGGCATGGGCGAATTGCACTCAAGATGTCCCCGCGGGCAAATATTGTAAAACTGCTGGTACCAAACCAGATTGTCCGGTCGGATGCTATTGTACGGGAAGCAAGCATGCCGTTGGAACAAGTATTAATGTGGCAAAAAGTTGTCAAGAACGTACACACCAAACCCAATTAAATGCGTCTGGTATATTTTTTTGCCCGGAAGGTATGACATCAATTGAAGGTTCGATTAGTGTAAACGGATGTTACACTATAGGTACTGCAGGTATGTTGGGAACAAAACCTTGTGTGCCAGGATGTTTTTGTGTAAATAATGGACAAATGTCTAGTTCTTTTTTTGGAAGTCGTTGTAGTATTCAATCACAGCCAATTGCTTGCGGCAATGATGGTTATGGAAGAATGTGGAGATTTAAATCTGGATCTACGGGTGGTATTCTGTCCTGTTCACCTTCTGGTTATGCTACTTATTATGTTTATGAGTTTTCAGAAGTATATTCGGGGGATTATGGGATGTATGGTATTATAAATGATGAGTTAATTGTTATGCCTTTTTATCGTAATTATGGTGGCTATATGGATAATTCTGAAGGTATATATCAATGTCCAAGCTCTTATCCGTCATCTGATTCTGGGGCGAAGACAGTTTATGAATGTTATAAATATGATGCGAATGGGAACAAGGTATATTATGGCGCGAATACGAATATAGTTTGTGCCGAAGGGACATATTTACCTGCTAATGCGACACAATGTATTGCTTGTAATGCCACGCAAAATCAGGTTTGTCCTGGGGGACGATTTGAAAAGTTAGATAAAATCCAAGGGCTGCGTTTAAATTGTCCAACTGGTAAATATTTACCTGCCAATGCTACACAATGCAGTTCTTGTGATGAAAGTCAATATTTTTGCTTTGGTGGGATATATGATTATAATTCCACCGAAGACCAAGGGCGCATTGCACATAATGGTTATGTAAATATGGGGGCAATGCATACTTTTATAACATGTAATCCAGGTAAATATGTTCCTGCAAATACAAATCAATGCAGTGCCTGCACTGGTGATTATATTTGTCCGGGTGGAATATTTTTCACAGATGCAACATATAATGTTGATCGCGGAAAAAAACTTTGTCCATATGGGCAACCAAATGCGACACATACCGCATGTGTAGGAAAAAGTTCAAAACCGTCCTATGCACGCGAACATTTGTCAAATGTGATAAATAAACCTGCTGAGTCCACATCTGTTATGAAACAAAAAATTGGTAAGAATGAAAAAGTGGTGTCTGTTGCTACTGAGAAACCAATCGCTGATTCAGAAGAAACAAAGGTATCTGCCAAAGATACTAAAAAATCTGCTGAGATACAAAATGAGATTGACGATTCTAAAAATGTGAAATCTTTGACAACCGAAAAAAAGACTGATCTTGGTAAAGAAAATACAGCATCCAAACAAACTGTCGCAGAAGAAATAAAGGCATCTGCCACAAACACAGAAAAAACTGTTGAAGTGCAAAAAGATGTCGCTGATTCCAAAAAAGTTAAATCTTCAGCAACTGAAAAAAAGCTTGATCTTGGTAAAATTTCGGCACCTTTGGCACCTAAGTTTGATAGGGCGCTGACACAAAGACCAGTGCCAGTATCGGCTAATATACAGGAAACAACTGATATAAATTCTGTTGTTCATGGTACAATGAATAAAAAATCTGAACAGAAGCGCCCATCTAGATATAGATAGCAGTTTTGTCAAACTGTATTTTTTTCAGTAATTGCTTTTTTATCGCTGGTTTTTGTGATATAATTGAACCAAGGTTTGAAAAAAATAAAGGAGAAATATTATGAAAAAATCATTTTTTATTTTTGGTGTTATCGGTGCTATTTGTATGACTGGTGCATGGGCTGCCCAAATCGGTGAAGTTTTGGGTGCCGGTGATAGTGGTTATATGGCTTGTCCACCCGATTGTAGTTTTTTAAGAAATGCTAATGGTGGTCTTGTTACACCAGTGACTTGTGTTAATCGTGGTGTTGAATGTATCGGTGGACATGGTGGTGTAAGGTTTTATAATGAATACCCATCACAATATGTAGTGGGTGAGGTTATAGAGGTTAACAAACCTGTTGTAAAGGATATTAAAGATACCGCCGCAAGTGCGCAAAAATTAGAAAATAATTCTGTTGCACGCGCAGCCAAGACCGGGGCAAAAGCAAAAAAAGTGTCTGATACGACTGTTACTCCGGCAAGTGCAGTAGAAAAAGCAAGGATGGGGGATGGCGGCGCTGTTGCAATTAATTGTCCTGCGAATTGCACACCCGATTGCGTTATTTTAAGTAATGTCGTTCTTTGTGAATGTAAAGACAGTGCTGGTAAAACCTGCAAAGCGGATGTTGTCGTTTCTGATGAGGTGAAAGCTACTGCTACTAAATAGCACTTGTTTTGTTCGTTTGTGACGAAAACCGCCAATCGGCGGTTTTTATTATTGAATCTTTAAAAAAATACTTGCTTTTTTTTGCATAATGTTTTATTATGGCGGCACGCTGTTAGGGCGAAGAACACAGGCATTGGGTATAATTTCTGTCCAGAATATCTGGTTTTTTACACCCGCTGACCGAGGATAACAACAGAAAACAAAGGATATAATCATGGCATTGCCAACTTTTACTATGAAACAATTGATGGAAGCAGGTGTTCATTTTGGACATCATACACGTCGTTGGAACCCATTAATGACACCTTATGTTTATGGGGTCAAAGATAAAATTCATATTATCAATTTGAATAAAACTGCACCATTGTTGCATCGCGCTTTGGTTGCATTGGAAGCTATCGCAGCCGCCGGTGGAAAAATCTTGTTCGTTGCGACAAAACACCAAGCAAAAGATATTGTCAAAGATGCTGCGGAACGTTGTGGACAATTTTATGTGAACAATCGCTGGTTGGGTGGTATGTTGACCAACTGGACAACCGTTTCACAAAGTATTCGTCGTTTGAAAAAGATGGAAAATGATATCGCTAATGCTGACAAATTGGGATTGACCAAGAAAGAAGTCGGTGTTATGACCAAAGAAGTTGCTAAATTGCGCGATATTTTCGGCGGTATTTTGGATATGCACGGTGTGCCACAAGCGATGATTGTTATTGATGTGCCACGCGAATTGAATGCTGTTCACGAAGCACGCAATTTGGACATTCCGACAATTGCAATTTGCGATACAAATGCAAATCCAGAATTGGTTGATTATCCGGTACCTGGTAATGACGATGCTTCACGCGCAACACAACTTTATTGTGATTTGTTCGTAGATGCGATTTTGTCTGGTATCGAAAAAAGATTGGGTGGTGCTGCCGGTAAAAAAACTGATTCCGATAGCGCAGAAGCTGCAGCAGAAGAATATGAAAATGATTTGAAAGCCAAAGAAGCAAAACAAAAATCAAAAACTTCTGAGGCACGCGAAGTTCGTCGCAGCAAATTGGCAGACAAAGCCGATAAACAATAATATATAAAAAGAAAGGAAATACAAATGGCAGAAGTGACAGCAAAATTAGTTCAAGAACTGCGTGAAAAAACTTCCGCAGGTATGATGGATTGTAAAAAAGCATTGGTCGAAAACAATGGCGATATCGAAGCCGCTGCCGATTGGTTGCGTCAAAAAGGTATTGTCAAGGCGGCATCCAAGGCCGGTCGTGTTGCAGCATCTGGTTTGGTGACCGTCGTAAAATGCGATAATATGGGCTGTGTCGTTGAATTGAACGCAGAAACAGATTTCGTTGCTAAAAACGACAAATTCCAAAAATTGGTTGCTAATGTTGCAAACAAAGCACTTGAATTATCTGGCGATTTTGATGCTACATTAAATGCAGTCAAAGATGATATCGCGGCGACAATTTCTACAATCGGTGAAAATATGAGCTTGCGCCGTATCGCAAAGGTAAGTGGCGATCATATTTATACCTATGTTCATAATGCCCTTGTTCCAGGTATGGGGCAAATCGGTGTGGTTGTTGCAATCAACGGAACAGATCCGCGCATTGATGAAATCGGGAATAAAATCGCTATGCACATTGCTGCGAACAAGCCAGAATTTATGACAATTGCTGATGTTGATCCAAAGGCAGTTGAACGCGAAAAGAAAGTTTTCATTGAATCTGGTGCAACAAATGGCAAACCGGAAAACATCGTTGAAAAAATGGTCGAAGGTCGTATCAAAAAATGGTATGGCGAATCCGTTCTGGAAGAACAACCATTTGTTATGGACCCATCCAAAACCGTTAAAGAAGTTATCGCAGAACATGGTGGAAAATTGGCTGGATATGCGTTCTATGTCTTGGGCGAAGGAATCCAAAAACGCGAAGACAACTTGGCAGACGAAGTAGCAAAAATGTTGGGCTAAATCAAAGCCGGAAAAACAAATAAACCGCGCTTTGAAAATGGGCGCGGTTTTTCAACTTAAAAACAAATAAAAGGAAAAAATTATGTCAACAGATAAAAAAGGTTTAACAAATGTTGCAACCCGTTTTGTCACGACAAAAAAAGGAACATATCTTATTTGGTATGATGCTACATTTGGAAGACAAAGACGCGTAAATTTATCTAAAATAGGTACCAAGCAATATTTTGGCACCAGCTATGAAAGATAAATAAAATCGTTGTATTTTTGTTTGAATTTATGATATCTTTGTTTAAAACAAAGGAAAGACAGATGCCAAATACTTTATTCAAAGAATTATCGATGCGTGGATTTATAAATCAGTGTTCAAATATGGATGCTGTGCAAAATTTGTTGGATAACAGTAAAATTGCCGTCTATTTGGGGTCTGATCCAACGGCTGATTCTTTGCATGTGGGGCATTTGGTTCCGGTTATGATGATGCGTTGGTTGCAAAAGTATGGGCACAAACCATTGATGTTGGTTGGTGGTGCGACTGGGCGAATTGGCGATCCAAGTGGTCGTGATACTGGTCGTCCAATGATGACCGAAGAAACATTACAAAAAAATATTGCGGGCCTGAAAAAATCTTATTCTAAATTTTTAAAGTTTGGTGGGTCAAAATCAGACGCGATAATTGTTGATAATTATGATTGGATGAAAAATTATTCTCATCTGGACTTTTTGGCACAATATGGGCTTGATTTTACAATTCCGCGCATGTTATCAATGGAAAGTGTGAAAAAGCGTCTTGAAAACGGCATGACCTTTTTGGAATTTAACTATATGACTTTCCAGGCGGTGGATTTTTTGACTTTGTATCGTGAACATAATTGTATGTTGCAACTTTGTGGCGCAGACCAATGGGGTAATGCCATTATGGGTGTTGAATTAGTTCGTAAAAAATGTGGCAAAGAAGTTTTTGTTCTTTCTACATCTTTGATTACAGATTCAAATGGAAACAAAATTGGAAAATCTGCTGGAAATGCGGTCTGGGTGAACGAAGATAAAACAAGTCCTTATGAATATTATCAATATTTCCGCAACACACCGGATGATTTGGTTGAAAAGTTTTTGAAAATATTTACGGAAATTCCGCTGGAAGAAATTGCTGAATTGTCAAAAAAGCAAGGCGCCGAATTAAATGATGTTAAAAAGCGACTTGCGTTTGCGGCAACGGAAATCGCACACGGAACGGATGCCGCAAAAAAAGCAGAAGAGGCGGCAGCTGCGCTTTTTGGCGGTGGAAATTCAGATAACGCGCCAAGCACAGATTTGAAAATGAAAGAGGCAATGAATATCGTGGACTTTTTGGTTGCTGTCAAATTGTTTGATTCTAAATCAGAGGCGCGCCGCACTTTGGAACAGGGCGGAATTCAAATAGATGGCAACAAAATCACCGACAAAAATTATACTGTTGAACCCAAAGAGTCAATCATGGTGCAACGTGGTAAAAAAGTTTTTTTAAAGGTTAATGTGAAATAAAAAATGCCCGGGGGGGCATTTTTTGTGATCTATCTGTTTCTAATAATTATGTGTTTATACCATTTTTCTTGAAACTCAGTCATTTTGTTAATCGTTGCATCATCAATATCTTTTTGTTCCTTTGGAATAACAATTAGTTTATCATCGTCATCATTAGTCCTGTGAATTATCGCGCAACAACGACCTGTGAATTCATCCAGCGGAACAGTTGGACCAATAACATAAGCATCCAGTTCTTCACCATCACCAGATATTGTATTCGGTATAAAACCATAGTTTATTGGATAGATAAAATCGTGTTTTGGATGTTTTGTGCCAATTGGTCTATCCATTTTAACGTAAAGTTTTTTATATTTATGTCGCGCCCAGCAGGACTCCCTCGACACTTTGTGTCTGTGGGGCAACCGTGACGATTTGGCTGCACTGTGTTTGCCAAATCTACTTGTTGTCGAACCTGTCGTTGCTTCGCAACTTTGGTCGGTTCTCGTCCTTTGGCGACAAACAAAAAAACACGGCATGAAAGCCGTTTTTTTTGTTTATGGCGCGCCCAGCAGGACTCGAACCTGCAACCCACAGATTAGAAATCTGTTGCTCTATCCAATTGAGCCATGGGCGCATCTGTCGAAAATTCTATATTAAAAGAATCATTATTGCAAATTGTTTTTTTTGAGAGAAGTTTTTTGCCTTGTATATACACAAAGTATATACAAAAAAGTGCTTGATTTGATGTTTTTTTTACCTTGGTCGTTTTGTCGTTTTTGCCTTAATTTCTAGGGTTTATTGCGTTCGGAAAAGTTTTATTTAACTGATGTTTTTTTTGCTTTGTATTGACACAAAATACCTTGACCCTTTTTAAGGATTTTTTCTAGAATTAAGGTAAGCAAAGGTAATTTTTCAGGTTTTCTGTCGGAAGGAAGACAGGATGTAAACATTAGAAAACTGGGAAGAAAAACCTTTGTTTAAATGAAAGGAAAGAGGAAGAATCCGCATGTTAAAGCGATTGCTTTTGGCACATTTTTTATTGGTAACCTTTGCGGTGCCGGTGGTCGTCTGTGCGGAAGAACCCGAATCATCCCCTGAAAATCCAAGTGTTTTAATAGTTCGTGAGGGCTCTCTTTGCAATTACGAAACATTGGGTATTTCTGCGGATGATTCGGGCGTGACCTTGCGAGCAATTTGGATTCCAAAAGAATGGCAGCCAGTTCCAGCAGGGCAATATGTGTCAACCGAAACTGGTAATTTGGAAATATGTCCAAAAGATTCCTATTGTCCTGGTCTTGAAAATTATACATTTAATGAAAACGATTCGGATGCCGCACGTGGTAGAATTGCTTGTAATACTGGTTTCTATACCGATTCGACTGGAAATACTAATCAATCTGCTTGTTATAAATCCGGAACCTTTGCGTGTTCGGAAAACAACCCTTATACAACACCTCATATCATAAGCGTAATATATGCTAATGATGAAGCCACTTGCACACAATACCAAGGCGCCGAAGCGGTTTGCGATTCGTCTTGTGAAATTACAGGTATAACTTGCGAAGAAGGTTATGCGGCACGCAAGGTTGACGGTAATTGGACCTGTGTAAATGATATGATAACTTGCGAACCAGGAAAGTATCTGTCAAATACAACAAAAGCGTGTGAGATTTGCCCAGAAAATCATTTCTGCGGTGGTGGTGAATATAGTTTGACCGAATCGCGAGACCAAGGCATTAAATCTTGTAAAGATAATCTGAAATCGCCACTAGGTGCCGTTTCAGAAAAAGATTGTGGTATAGTATTCCATATCGGAGAGGACGCTTTGTATCTGCACGCAGATAGACGCGATACAGATCATCCTGCGTTCGTTATCCAAGATAGCAAGGGTAAACTGTGGTATGCTCCGCTTGAAGCAGTGGGTGAAAATCGTGAAAATGTTAAACCTGTATCGGATGGTGCTACGAAAGAATTGCATGTCATGTTCAATGGCGAAGAATATACAGTTCATACCTCGCTTTATGAAGGTGAATAATCTGAAACCCTGTTGATAAATATTGGCAGGGTTTTTTATTTAATAAAATGATTGACAAATTAAAAATATTGTCTATAATAGGGCTATAAAAACATAACAAAAGGATTTTATTATGAATAAATCTCAAAAAATCAAACGTGCTGCGCGTCGCACAAAATGGGAAAATTTTAAATATTGTGTCAAAAGAATTATTACTTTTCCATGGCGCGTGTTGTGTGCTATATGGAATTGGCTGAAAAGCATAGATGTTGTTGGTATGATAAATTTGACATTATTGGTTGTTATAATCATACTTTTTATTTCTTTAATTGTTGATGTTGTTCGTTTTCGCAGATGTTCGGTTGTGAACACCAACAGAAGTGGTAATGTGACTGTTGTTCAAAACGATTATGCGAAAAATAATAACAAAGTAGTTAAACGCAAATTTAATACGACTTTGCCGGTAAAGGCAAACACAAAAACAGGTATCACACCAAAAATTAAAACAGTTGGTGTTGCTAAACCTGAAATAGTCAGAGAAACATCTTTGCCAGCAGACGAATTACCACAACAAAATTTATCTGGTGATGTTATTGTAGATGTGAATCCAAAAAGTCCTATTTTGTCCAATGGCGCAAAAATCAATGGTAATTTGATTATTCAAAATATGCGTAAATATACATTGCCTTGCGGTATGCAAATCAACGGGCATTTGTTTGTTCGCAATGTAGCAAGATTGCATTTTTGTGGTGAATTCACAGTAAACGGTAATATCTATGTCAACCGTGAATCTTCTTTTGGTGCTTTGCCAAAGGGGACAAAAATAAATGGTCAAATAATTTTTTAAGATTATTTTGATTTTTACACAAGAAAAAATACCACGATTATAGTGGTATTTTTTATTTCTATATTAAATGTTTTTGTGATATAATATATACGAAGAATCTAATTGAAACAAAAGGGGAAAAAGATGGATTTTTTTGATAAATTGGGCAAAGTATTGGTGTCAAATATTGCGTATACTGTGATATTGATACTTGGGATAATTTTGTTTCTTTATTTTGCTGGTGGTGATTTAATCGCTGGATTGTTCACTGCAATATCTGCATTGCTTGTTTATGTCTGCTGTGCTTTGTTGTATCAAGAATACAAAAAATTGCCAGCAACTAAGAAAGCACCGGCGAAGAAAAGAAAATAAAAAATTAGTCGATCGAAAAAAACACCCACTTTTGTGGGTGCTTTGCTTATTCAGAAACTTTTGTTTGTTCAATCGGTGTTGATTGAAGCGGTTCAGATTGTGGCGCAGTATTTTGTGTCGTTAATTCGTCACGCAATTCTGATTGATGTGTGCCACCGATATCTGTTTTTGCAACAACCAGTGAAAGCAGGGCGCACAATATGAAAAATATTGTTGCCAAAATAGCGGTTGTTTTCGTCAGAAAATTTCCTGCAGCAGAACCTGTTAACACACCGCCAAACATTGAAGCGGCGGAAGAGCCAGACATGCCAGACCCCTCTGATTTTTGTAATAAAATCAAACCAGTCATTAAAACTGCGACTATGATTAACAAAACAAGTAAAATTGAAAACATATATTTTTCCTTTGGTTATTTATTTATTCGCGATTGTAATAGTGTTTACCCTAGATTGCAAGGATTTTTAATAATTCTTCGGCCGCCTTTATCCCAGCCAATTTTTTTGAAGCGCCAGTTCCAGTTGCAGATTTACCCAACGCCGTTACCGTTGCTGTAAAAGTCGGGTTGTGTGATGCGCCGACCGGTTCAGAATATTCATATTTCGGTAATGCGCCATTATCAATTTTTTGGACATATTCTTGAAGTGTGGTTTTTGCATCTTTTGGTGCATTAGTTTCAGCACGCGCCATATCGCGCCAAAGTTCAATAATTATATTTCTGGCTGATTCAAAACCAGAATCAAGAAAGATGGCGCCAAGAATTGCCTCCATCGCATTGGCCAGGATGTGGTTTATTTTACCGCCTGTCATATGACCATGACGCAGGTGTTTTTCCAATTCTATTTCTTTGGCTATCTGTGCCAGCGCATCTGTCGATACCAAAAAAGCATGGCGGCGCGCGAGATCGCCTTCGGCTTCGTCCGGATACATTTCATACAACAATGCAGCAACAGATAATCCCAAAACTCTGTCACCGATAAATTCTAATCTTTCGTTGTTGTGTCTAGAATCAATGCCACTTTGTGTAAGGGCAAGATTTAGTAATTCTTCATTTTTAAATTTATAATTTATTTGCATTATTTTTTCCTTAACATACCGAATCTGTCCCAGCGCATTTTATTCCCCCAATTCCACACAGCCAACATCGGTGCATAATAGTTATGAGAATACCATATAAACCATACGCGTCCCAAAACATTATCGCGGTTTACATATGATACAGCATTTGTTCTGCTGTCTGCGCTGTTGTCGCGATTGTCGCCCATAAAGAACAAATGATTTTCTGGCACAGTAAATATTTCTGTATTATCCAACGGCGCGTTGTCTGCCATTTCGATAATACTGTGTTCGACACCGTTTGGTAAAATTTCTGTATATTCAGTTGCGTTAAACACCCCACATTCATAAGGTGCCATTTTACAGATGTTGTCTGATTTGTATTCAATAGTGTAATTAAATGGCGCAGGTTTGCCATCAACCAAAATCTTGTTCCCCTTGATAGAGATATTATCATGGTAATACCCGACAGAGCGCACAGATTTTGGTAAATTGGCAACGACATAAGGGTGGGCATCTTTTCTTTCCACCATTTTGCCGTTTATATAAAGACGACCAGATTTCATTTGGATTGTATCGCCAGGTTTTCCAATCAATCTTTTCACATATTCAACCTTGCCACCCGGTTTGCGGAAAACGATTATATCGCCAATTTCTGGCTCTTTTGATGCAAAAAATCGCCCGTTCCATAGGTTCCAAGAACCAAAAGGAAAAGAATATCTTGAATATCCAAAAGACCATTTTTGAACAAATAAATGGTCGCCAACCTGTAATGACGGTATCATAGAACCAGATGGAATATTAAAAGGTTCGATTAAAAAACTGCGGAACACGATGGCGATTAAACCGCCCCAGAATATTGTATCAAACCATTCGCGTGCAACACTTTTCTTTTTTTCTGACATTTCTTTTTTATCCTTTCTTTTTTAGCATGGGTATTTTAAACCTTGAAAACGGTCTGTGCAAGTTTTAATATAGGTTCATGATAAATTTAAAGACAGTTATTTTTAATGGCATGGACATCACAGAGATAGATGTTCAAATTCAGTTATCAGCCGGATTTGCAAAACCAGAATTTAATATAATCGGATTGGCAGACAGGGCGGTCAAAGAATCTGCGGAAAGAATACGTAATGCGTTGTCGGCGTTGAATTTATCTTTGCCGGCAAAGAAGTTAACTGTGAATTTATCCCCCGCAGACATTGAAAAGACAGGTTCACATTTTGATTTGCCTATTTTGTGTGGGATATTATGTGCGATGGATATTTTACCAACCGCGGAAGTTTCAAAATATGTAATCATTGGTGAAATAGGGCTGGATGGCGCAATCATCAGGACTGGCGGTGTTTTACCAGCAAGTGTTTGGGCGAACAATAATGGTTTTGGAATAATTTGTCCTGGGGTTCAAGGTGGTGAAGCGCGCTGGGCGGGGCATACAAATATTTTAGCACCGAATCATGTTCTGGAATTGATAAATCATTTTCGTGGAACACAAATATTACCATTACCACAAACAATGGAAATAACAACCAAGCAAGAAAAGATTGGTGATTTATCCGAAGTGCATGGGCAAGAAGCCGCGAAACGCGCATTAGAAATAGCGGCGGCAGGCGGACATGCAATGTTAATGGTTGGACCACCGGGTTCTGGGAAAACTATGTTGGCTTCGCGACTGCCGACTATTATGCCGGAAATGACACCGGATGAGATTTTAGAAACATCAATAATATATTCGATTGCTGGGAAATTGAATAATCAGTCGTTGATAACGAATCGCCCTTTTCGCAGTGTTCATCACACGGCAAGTTCTGTTGCGCTGGCTGGTGGGGGCAGTGATGCAAAGCCCGGTGAAATATCGTTGGCGCATAACGGTGTTTTGTTTCTGGATGAATTGCCAGAATTTAACAGAACCACATTAGAAATCTTGCGTCAGCCAATGGAGTCAGGCAAGATAGTTATATCGCGTGCAAAAAGAAATGCGACTTATCCTGCGCACTTTCAATTAATTGCAGCGATGAATCCATGTCCGTGTGGGC
>CACXVH010000019.1 GCA_902771095.1 uncultured Pseudomonadota bacterium | reverse complement strand
AATTCTGGAATATTAAATGTTAATGCAGTGTTAATATATGGGCCAGATGCAGGTCTGGTTGATGAACTATGCGATAAAGCGCTTGAAAAACTGGAAATAGATAAAGATAATTTATTGGCAATTGATGCAAGTGATTTGCGCGATAAACAAGATGCTGTATTCGCGGAAAGTTGTTCGCCGTCTATGTTCGGTGGTCGCAAGGCGGTTATTATTGCTGATGCGGGTGATAGTGATACAAAAATTATATCTGAATTGGTAACTTTGACATCTTTGTGCGCTAGTATAATAGTGACGGCTGGGGATTTACGCAGTGGTGGTTCGTTGCGTAAATTGTTTGAAGAAGGAAAAAATATCGCTGCGGTTGCATGTTATACAGATGACAGTAAAACCTTAGAAGCACTTATTCACAAAGAATTGTCTGCCCAAGTTGGTATTCGTCAGGTTACACCAGATGCGATGTCTTATATGTTGTCGCATATGGGTGGGGACAGGGGAATTACGCGAAGTTTTTTACAAAAAATTGCTATATATGTTTCTGATAAGCACATAGTAGAATTGGAAGATGTTGAAAAATGTTTACCAGATACTTCTGCAACAAGTGCAGATGATTATATGTATTCGTTAACAGCGGGACATATAAATCAAACTATGGTTGCATTAGATAGATTGATTTACAGTGGTGCTGATGCTAATATGTTGGTGCGAATGTTGTATAATCATTTTTCAAAATTGTTGGTTGCTGTGGCTGATGGGCAGTTGCCAAAAAATTTGTTCTGGAAGGTTGCAGATAAATTTCGCGCCGCTATGAAAATATGGCCCGAAAATGAGATTGTAAATGTTCTATCTAAATTGAACGATTTAGAAAAATTATGCAGAACTAATGGTATGTCGCCTGAAATTTTAATTCGTGATTTTTCATTAAAATTATCTGTTCGGGCCGCTAAATTATCTTTAAAACGAAGGAAATAAAAATGTTATCATCTGTGTATGCACCAAAAGATTTTAAAAGATTGCGTGTATCTGGTGATTTGGTTGCGCGTTGTTTTGACTATATAACACCACACATTGTGGCAGGGGTGTCAACCGGGGAAATAGATAGATTGGTTGCACAATTTTTAAAGGAAAATGGTGCGCGTTCGTCTGATTTGGGATATATGGGATATCCAAAAAGTATTTGTACATCTATAAACGAGGTTGTTTGTCATGGTATTCCAAACGATAATGTGATATTAAAAGATGGCGATATTATAAATGTCGATTTAACTGCTGAATTTCACGGTTTTCATGGTGATGCTTCGCGTATGTTTATGATTGGTAATGTATCCAGCAAAGCGCGCGAATTGGTTCAGACCTGTCAAGATGCTTTGAATGCGGCAATATCGATTTGTGCGCCAGGGGTTCCGCTTTCAGAAATTGGTAAAACCATAGAAGCGGTTGTAAAACCACATGGCTTTTCTATTGTTGAAGATTTTTGTGGACACGGTATTGGTAAGGTTATGCATGATAATCCAAACATATTGCATTTTTATGATAAACAATACGATAAATTGATAATGCAGCCGGGCTTTGTGTTTACTATTGAACCAATGATAAATGTCGGAACAAAAAAATGTATCATCGATTCCAAAGACGGTTGGACTGTCCGAACTGCGGATGGCTGTTTATCTGCGCAATGGGAACATACTTTGGGTATAACAGAAGACGGTGTAATTATATTCACAGAAAAAATGCCACATGATTAAAGCAAAAGATTTACAATCTTTACAATCTGGGCACAGGGCGCGATTGCGTCAAAAGTTCCTTGATGGGCAATTGGCAGAATATGAATTGTTAGAATTACTTTTAACTTATGTAATACCAAGACGCGATGTTCGCACATTATCAAGACAATTAAACAAAAAATACGGCAATATACATAATTTGTTGGCTGCGCCAATTGAAGAGCTAATGAAAAACGACGGGATAAAGGAAAATGCCGCCACATTTTTCAAACTGATTCACAAAATAACAGAGATGAAATACAGGGTTGTATTGGGAAACACACCAATATTTTATAATCATGAAAAATTGGAAAATTATTGTAAATTATTATTATCTGGAAAAACAATAGAAGAATTCCATGTGCTTTATCTGGATGGACAACACAGATTGATAGAAGACGAATTACATAGTTCTGGGACAGTTAATTGGGCGGCTGTTTATATTCGTGAAATAGTAAAAAGGGCATTAGATTTGAATGCCAGAAGTGTTGTGTTAATTCATAACCATCCAACCATAGGGATGTCTTTTTCATCACAAGATATAGAAATTACCAAAGAATTAGAAAATGCGTTGAACAAGTTAGACATAACACTTTATGATCATTTCTTGGTATCTGGTGATATCCTTTATTCTGCGCGCAATTCACATTTGTTGGATAACAACTTAAAATAATTCTTTGACATCACATACAACGCGCAAATCTTTGTCAGCAGATGCGTTTAATTTGCCGTTGTCAAAAGAATACATACGTCTTTTCGCCATTGTTGGGTCAACCCAAGTATCACCCATATTACGATAAATCATAATTACCTTAAATTCAGGATTGAACACAAATTTTACTTGTTGTAAATCACAATCTGCGCCATTGACAGTTCGCAGATTATTTGGTGTTATATCAACATATTTTCCATTTTTATTTAATTCTATTTTGTATTCATAGTAAGAATGTGCGTTACCATTATCAAAAAAAGATTTTGTGATTCTGTCTTTTTTATTATCACCATTTATATCAATTAAATATGTGCTTTTTTCTGTTATTCCAACATCATCATCGTCCAAAGTATATGTTGATACAGAACTTGGATTTTTTAATCCATCAGAAAAAGAGTTTTCTGTTTCCATGGGGTATTCATCAACAATATTTATGGATTTTGGTGATTGTTTTGAATACACATTGTAAAAAATTACACCAAGCACACACAATATTATAATAGATATAAATAATATGAATTTATTTGTTCCGTTCATTTTATGTCTCTTTTCTTATATTTTTTCTTCTTTACCAACATCCCAACCTTCGATTGTTTTAATAGCATTGGCGACCTTTTTTAAATCTTCATCACTTAATGTATTTATTGTTGCATCGGCGGGTAATCCAGTCATTTTTGATACTTTGCGTGCATAATTTTCTGGGTTGTTTCCATCGCTTGAAGGCGCCCAACGATGAATTGCACCAGCAACTGATAAGTTATTATAATTTTTGGAACGCAATAATTTTACAATAGCATTTAACCCTGTTTCTTCATCAGGAAACACCGCCCATTTGTCTGTTTCACCGATTGCACCAAAAGAATATGCTGCCTTTGATTTTCTGATGTTTCCGGGGTTATTATTACGCCATGCGGCACTGCCATTGCTGCGTTTTATTCTTTCACCCCTGGCATTTATATAAATCGTTACCATTTTATCATAAGTTGCCCTGATAAATCCAGAACCAGCAGGTTTATTTTGAGTTGTTTCATTGCTTGGTTCAGAACTATATTCCAATGTTGTTGTTTTATTTAATTCGCTTTCTGAATTATTATAAGCAAAAGTTGTATTTATAGGGCGGTTATAAATTATTCCAGAATCTTTGATATCAAATATTTCATATAATTCTTCTTCTTGTGATTGGGATAATGTTTTATTTCGTAATTCCAATAATTCTTGGACAGATGTCAAAGATACACTTTTTCTATCACAATTTCGCGCAAACAAATTATCATCATATACAACATTAACAATTGGTTTTATGGCGCTAAGAATACAGAAAATTAAAATGATAGTTTTTGCATTATTAAAAACAGTGTTTATCTTTATTCCGTTTTTGATGTATAACACCGCCCATCCAAACAGCATAATTGCAGTGAAAAATACAATCACAATCCAGCCAAATTCCAAGATATTATCAAATGCAGTCCAAATACAAGACGGGTCATCAAATTCTATAATACCGTTGCCCACAGTTATATTTTGTAGACCTGAATTTTTTAACAAAAGAACAATTTTTGTTATGTCCATATTTTATTTTTTTGATGCGGCGCTTGTAAAAAATCCCGGAACAGAAAAATCTTCATCGTTTGCCGCTATCCCAGCCCATCCGAACAAATCGCCCAGGCCAGAATCTTTGTGCTTTGATTGTTTAAAAGGCAAAATATTACGTAGTTTTCCAATTTTACTGCGTGATGTTTGTTTTGCTTCTGCTGCGATTTTATCTTGGTTTTCAATAAATTCACTGGCCAATTGTTCCAATGTCGCATCAAAAGAAGAATCTGATTCAGAATCTTGTTCTTTTGCGATATCATCGATATGTTGTTCTTCCAAAATATCTTCTTCCAATGGTTTCATCGCGGAAAGCAATCTTTCCAATTTTGCAGCATCATCTTCTTCGATAATTTCGTTTTCTGATGTTTCTGTTTCATCGACTGGTTCAACAATTTCATCATTGATTTCTGGTATAACCGCTATGTCGTTTTCTGTTTCTTCTTCAACGACATCTGGAACGATATCTTCTTCTTTTACAGCCAACACAGACAATATCGGAACAACAGTTTCTTTGGTTTCTTCTGGTTGTTCGTCTGTTGAATCTTCGGCTGGTTCATCAATAGTTTCTTTAACTGGTTCAACAACAGTTTCTATTTTGTCTTCTTTGCGGGGACGACCGCGTTTTTTTACCGGTTGTTCTTCGGCAACCGATTCGATTTTTTCATCTGTTGTTTCTTGAATTGGGGTAATTTCTGTTGTTTCTTCGACAATGGTGGTTTCTATCACTGGTTCGGGCGCAATTTCAACAGGTTCAATTTTTTCTTGTTCAACCGCTAAATCTGGTGTTTTTGTTGCAAATCCAGCATCTTCGGCATCAACTGGGACACCAAACAAAACCGTGGTTTTATCAAGGTTAAGCGCAGTGCGAACCTCTTCAAAAGCGGCACGAATATCGCGCATATCAAAAATCTCATTCCCAGAAATATAGATAATTTTCGTTTTCATACAACACTTTCCTTTTTTAACGAAATATATTATATCACATTTTCCGGTTGAACGCATATAAAAAATATCTTAAAATGCAAATATGGCAGATATCAAGGAACAAATTTTTCAAGAACTGGATTCTTTGGAATCTTTGGCAACGCATTTGCGCATGGATGCTCAGTGTGCCAGCAAACAGACAGATTTAGAGGTTGCAATTTTAACCAAACAGGTGAAAACATTGCGCGAAAGAAACGAAAATGCAAAGCAGTTAATTGAAAAATCTGTCTCGATTTTGGAGAAGTTAAAGAAATGAGTGTTGTATCAATCCCCATTGTTAACCGAAATTATCCCATGGGATGCGAAGATGGGCAAGAAGGTCGCCTTATCGAACTGGGGCGCATAGTTGATGCACGCGCGCGTCAAATTCTGGACAAGATTGGACCTTTACAGGAAAGCGCTTTGCTTGCGACATTATGTATCGTTTTGGTTGATGAAATCCAAAATAAAAATGTAAAGCCAACAATATCTGACGAAGATTTGCGTGAAATATTGGCACGCATTCGCGAAATCAAACACAAAATTTCATTGTAATGATTTTTATCTGATTATAAGTTCCCCGCCCCAGGCGGGGAATCTAAGATTCGCGACAATTGCCGGGCAAATTTTTTACAACATCTTTCCAATCGCAACGGCGGTGTCGCACATGCGGTTTGAAAAGCCCCATTCGTTATCGTACCATGCAGTCACATGTAAAACATTGTCTTCGACAATCTTGGTTTGGGTTGCATCAAATATCGCGCTGTGTGCATCGTTGGTAAAATCAATCGAAACAAGCGGTTTATCGTTATACCCCAAAATTTCTGATTTTGTTGCAAACATTGCACGATTCACAGATTCCGCGGTCAATTTCTTTTTCATATTTAATACCAATTCAACCACAGAAACATCCGGGGTTGGAACGCGAATTGCGATACCATCCATTTTGCCAGCCAGTTTTGGCAATACCAGACCAATCGCCTTGGCTGCGCCAGTGCTGGTTGGAATCATTGATAAATTAGCAGCGCGTGCGCGACGAAAATCTTTGTGATTCTTATCCAATAATTGTTGGTCGCCTGTATAAGCATGCACAGTTGTCATCCATCCGTTATTAATTCCGAACTTTTTATCCAAAACATTCAACACCGGTGCCAAGCAATTTGTTGTGCATGATGCGTTTGAAATAATCAAATCTTTCTTTGTAATTTTGTTTTCGTTAACACCGAAAACTATCGTTTTATCTGCGCCAGCGGACGGGGCAGAAACCAAAACACGCTTTGCACCTGCATCCAAATGAACGCGTGCCTTGTCCGCGGCGGTAAACAGTCCAGTACATTCCATAACAACATCGATTTTCATCTTTGCCCAAGGCAGTTTTGATGGGTCGCGTTCAGATAAACTTTTGATTTTTTGACCGCCGACCAAGATATAATCGCCGTCTGTTTTAACATCCATATTTAATTTTCCATGGACAGAATCATACTGTAATAAATACGCGTTTTCTTCAAGTGGCGCCAAATCATTAACTGCCACAAATTCAATATCTTTGCGCCCAGATTCCAACGCAGAACGCAGGACCAATCTTCCGATACGGCCAAATCCATTAATTGCTACACGAATTTTTTTCATAAAATCTCCTTTCTTTACGACTATTGTATCACGATAATGTATAACTTGCAAAAGGTAAAATCGATTTTATAATAGGATTTATGAGCAACAAAGCGATTATTATTACTGGACCAACCGCTTCGGGTAAATCTGATTTTGCCCATAAACTTGCCATACAAATAAATGGTGCGATTATAAATTGCGATAGTGTTCAAATTTATAGTGGTATCGAAAACATATCTGCTTCGCCTTTTGCAGGGTTGCCGATTACTGACAACATAGATGGTGTTCCATATAAACTGTTTTCGATTTTGCCACTAGATAAGCACATAAGTGTTGCAGATTATCTGGAATTAGCGCGTAATGCGATGAAGGAAGTCAAAGAAATGGGTAAAACACCAATCTTTGTTGGCGGAACAGGATATTACATAAATGTCCTTTTGAACGGAATTGCAACTGTCCCGGAAATAAGCGAAGATGTTCGCAAACGCGCGCGCGAAATGGTTAAACGCGATATAAATGCCGTTCGTAAATTATTGCCAAATGATTTTGATAAAAAAGACCCACAACGCACTGCGCGTGCGCTGGAAGTATTTTTGGAAACAGGTAAATCTTTGTCTGATTGGCAAAAGCAACCACGCAATGGGGTTTTGGTTCCAGATGCGTATAAGATTTTGGTTTTGCCAGAACGCGAAGTTTTATTGGAAAGGATAGCAAAACGCATTCCGCAAATGATACATGGTGGCGCTTTAGATGAGGCAAAAAATATTATTAAAAACAATATGGATGAAACGCGTGCTATTGGGGCAACGCAGTTGTGTAAAATGTTGCGCGGTGAATTAACTGAAATCGATGCAATAGAAAATTGGGTTGTAAAAACCAATCAATATGCCAAACGGCAGCGCACTTGGTTTCGTGGGCAATATAATGCAGATTTAATAATTGAAAATGTTCCGACAGATTTTGATGTCAAAAAAGTTGTTGATATTATTTGCTAATTAACTTTTGATATTCATCGCGTGTGGTTTTATCAAGACCGATTTTTTGCATTTTTTTGCGCACCCGCACAAGACCACGAAATTCTTTGTCTGTTTCTTTATATCCTGCCCATTCCCAATCGATGATTCCGGTGATGACCATAGTTTTTGGGTCAACCATAATATTGCTGCACATATCGCCATGGACCCAAGAACAGCCAGGTGTGGTTGGTATTGTCTTTAAATCTTCGATTTCTTTTGGGTCTGTGAAAGATTTTTTATATATAAATTCAGCCAGTTGTTTACTGATTTGTTTTTGATGCTTTTTTATTTTATGCGTTGATATATCTACCAGCATTTTGCCAGGAATTTTACGCGTTTCGTAAAAAGTAAATCCATCAGAATCAAAGAATTTTATATTTGGTATTTCAATAGTGCAAAACGGACGAATTGCATCAGTTATGCGTTTTTCATTAACAAAGCGTGTAAATTCTTTGGATTCGTGAACATGTTTACGAACCTTAAAGGTATCATAGCCGATAATGAACACCAAAGAACCGCCCCCCTTAGCCAGGCGCATTTTGCGAAAATTCAGTTCTGGGCGCGCGTGACGCAAAGCATTTAATTTGCGACGGTAATCAAAAAGGACTTTTTTACGCAAAAAGTGCCGCCATTTCTTGATTGGAACGATGGCGAATAATCTGTCGCTAAACTCAAATAACAATTTCCACATAACATATAAATGATTATTGAAAAAACTAAAAAAAACAAGTATTTTATGATTATGTTCAAAAATGGCGATATTGTAAAAGTCCTTATTCCAAATGTCATAAACAGCGGTTATGACTATCGTTTGACGGAAAAAGCAGATATTGGTGACTTTGTTCGTGTGACGGTTATGAATCGCCAATATGTCGGTGTTATTGTCGGGGCAGGGGACAGCAATCTTGATATTGCCAAAATAAAGCCAGTAATTGAAAAGTGTTCTTTGGGTCATTTATCGCAATCTGATATTGGTTGGATATATAAAATGTCAGATTGGACATTGATGGCGCCGGGGGCGGTTTTACGCCTTGTTATAAATGTTGTGGATGCTTTTAATCCACCAAAATATGAACAGTTATATACACTGACCCCAGAATACAGTGCAAAAATAACAGAAGCACAACAGCGGGTAATTGATGCTTTTCAATCTAATGATAATGATTCTATGTCTATAAACGATATTATGAATATCGCGCATGTCAGTAATGGTGTTATTAAAACAATGATAAAAAATAATGTGCTGGTTGTATCTGAAACGCGCGAAAAAAACGAGAATGATTTTGTTTATGAATATCACGATATGGGAAACATAATTTTGAATGCTGAACAACAATCTGCGGCAGATACAATTGCGAATGCACTAAACAAAAATGAATTTTCGGTACATTTGTTGGATGGAATAACTGGTTCGGGTAAGACCCAGGTTTACTTTGATGCCGCGCTTCGGGCGTACAATGCGGGTAAAAGTGTTTTATTGATGATGCCAGAAATCGCTTTGACCGCTCAGTTTATGGATAGATTCAAACAAAGGTTTGGTAATCCGCCGGTTGTGTGGCACAGCAATTTAACATCTGCGCGGCGCCGTAATATTTGGCGCGGTGTTGCGCGTGGCGATATAAGGGTTGTTGTTGGAACGCGAAGCGCGCTGTTTTTACCATGGCAAAATTTGGGACTGATAGTGGTTGATGAAGAACACGATACTTCGTATAAGCAAGAAGATATGGGAAATTATCATGCGCGTGATATGGCGATTTTACGCGCAAAGATATCAGGTTTTCCAATTATATTGGCAAGTGCCACCCCGGCACTTGAAACGATGCATAATGTTGCGCTGGGTAAATATAATCGTATTCGTCTTAATTCGCGGTTTGGTGGGGCGCAGTTGCCAACCATTGAAACCATAGATATGCGAAATTCCAGGCCTGAACCTTATAAAATGAAAAACGAACAAGATGAAAAAACTGGTAATTTATCCCCGCAACTTTGTGATGCTATTCGCGACACTTTGGCAAACAATAACCAGGTTATGTTGTTTATAAATCGACGCGGTTTTGCCCCGATTGTTCAATGTAAAAAATGTGGCTGGGTTGCGGAGTGTCCAGATTGTTCCATCGGCTTGAATTATCACAAACATATAAATAAATTGGTGTGCCATATGTGTGGTAAAATGATGGCTTTACCAACAAAATGTCCACAATGTGGAAATACTGTTTCTATGCGGGGGGCAGGTCTTGAAAAAATAGAAGAAGAAATATCGGCTAAATTTCCAAATGCACGCACTGCGCTGGTGTCAAGTGATACAATTCAATCGCGGGAAAGTTTGGAACGATTGGTTAAAAAAATGGAGTCCGGTGAAATCGATATCATAATCGGAACACAAATTTTAGCCAAGGGACATCATTTTCCAAATCTGACATTGGTTGGTGTGGTTGATGCAGATATGGGATTGTTCGGAACAGATTTTCGTGCCGGTGAGCATACTTTTCAACAGTTGTTCCAAGTCGCAGGTCGTGCGGGTCGTGGCGCGATTCCAGGGCGCGTATTATTACAAACTTATCAGCCGGAACACCCCGTTATTCAGGCAATCTGTGCGGGCAATCGTGATGAATTTTTTGCCCAAGATATGGAATCAAGAAGTGCTGCGAAAATGCCACCATTTGGGCAGTTAATAGCCGTTATTGTAGAAGGGGATAAAGAAACAACACTTAAAAAATATTGTGATAATTTGGCAAGTGTTGCACCACAGTTAAATGGTGGAAAAATCATGGGACCAATTCCGGCACAAATATATCAAATCAGGAATTGGTATCGTATGAGATTTTTGGTGTCTGGAGATAAAAAGGCGAATTTGCAACCAATTGTTCGAAATTGGTTAAACAAAATCAAACAGCCAGCAAACATTCGTGTTAAAATAGATGTCAATCCACAAAGTTTTATGTAAAGCCAAGATATAACAAAAAAACAACCGCCCGATTGGGCGGTGTTTTGTTTCTATCTTTCGTTTTCGATTTCTCTTTTACGGACGGAAAATTTTTGAAGCAATTTTTTAATACCGTTTTTGAATATCTGTTTTTTGGGCTTTTGTGCAAACATTTCTGTTTCGTTTTGTAAGCCCCTGTTTAAACTTTCTGCGTTTGTGTCAATATTGATGTTTTTATTTTTACGCATTTCGTTCATTAATTCTATTTGATGAAAAAATATGTTTGCAGCATATCTGTCTTTTACAACCCCATATTCATCAGCAACCAATGGTTCTAATGCATCCATTTCTTTGATTTTTTCATCCATTATGCGATTAAAAGCATCTTCGTCTGTGGCATGCCCAGATTCATCAATCGCCTTAAGACGTTTTAATTCTTCGGTCAAAGAATCGCGTATACTTTTGATTTTGTTTTCAACATCGATATGTTCCATTTTTTTTACTCCTTGAATAAACATTAAACTACTTCGGTAACAGCGCGCAATGTGCCGTCCCTTGATAATTGGACAACGCGGATTTTCTTTTTCATTTCCGCAATCAATTCAGTGCGATTATAAGCAGGTTGTGTATGTAAAATTCTGTCTGCGAATGCAGCATATGCGGCATCCGAACTTTCGGCATGGATTGTCGTATAAAAATGGTCATGACCGGTTCCCAACATTTCCCACAATACAGATGCATTATCCGTAGATATTTCCCCGCCAATAATCACATCAGGGGTCATACGAACAACCAAATCAAGTAATCGTGCATAATTGAAATCGTTTGTTTGTTCCGTTCTTGATAAAACAAAATGAACACGATTTTTTTGTGGAACACGGATTTCACGTGCGTCTTCGACAGTAATCACACGACTGTTTTGGTCAATAAGGGTCAACATATGATTTAAAAATGTTGTTTTACCAGTTGATGTTGCACCCGATACCAAAATAGGACTGCCATCATTAATTGCAGACATCAATCTGTCGTATGGGTCGTCAGGACGATTCGATTCACGTGGTTTAACCTTTAATAATTTTTTGCCACGTTCAAGATGATATTTTTTAAAACTGGTGTCGCTTACCCCGCTGCCGCGGATGTTAAGTGCTACACCACCTGTCACATCATTTTCATCGTATTGGACATTTGGACCCGCAATCGCAGAAAAACGATGGTTGCCCGGCAAAGTCGCATAAACCACAGGTGTGCCGTGTATTGGATCAAAAGGTCTTTCATAAATATTTGCAACTGTATGAATCAAATCAATCAAATACTGTTTTGATAATATTTCTGCGTGATAAGAAACCCACGGAACGCGTCCACCGTTAAGGCGCATCCAAACTTCGCCAGGGCGATTTATCGCGATTTCTTCGACAAACGAAGGCGAATAAAAATCTGCCAATGGTTTTAATAAAGATTCTAAAACTACATCACTCATTTTTAATCATTATAACACAAATCGTCTCTTGAATCAAAAAAGTTTATTTGCTAGAATGAAAAAAAGAAGAAGAGAAAAAGACATGAAAAAATCTATATTTTATTGTTTAACTTTTGGGCTGTTGCTAACTGCGTGCAGCTCTGATAACGGCGGTTTTTACGGCAAAGTTACATCAGAAGTGTATAATGAAACTACAAAAGAATACATAACTGATGAAAACGAATATGCTGAAATCGATTCGTATCAGCCAAAGACAATGGCAGAAAGAACAGAATCTTCGAATCGTTGGAATACTGCGCGCAAAGAAACCAGATGGCAAGAATACAAAGGCGCAATGGTTCGTGTTGAAATCTTGCTTGGCGATACAGAGGTTCGTGAAATGCGTCTTCGCTATATGCAAAGCGCGGACGGCAAAGATGTTGATGCTGATATGCGGACTGTATTGGCGCGTGTTGCTGATTATGAAATGAAACGTGTGTGTGGTCGTAATACAGAAAGCATAGCGATTATTTATGATCGCCCTTCGTTCGAAGTTATGCGACCAACAACATTCTTTGACTATCGTGTTGAATCCGAAGGCGCGGCAATGCGCGAATACGGATTCAGATGTGTTTACAATCAATAACTAAAATAAAAGGAGTAAAAAATGAAAAAAGTTATGGGTGTAATGGCTTTGTGTGGTGTTGCTATGTTGGCAGCAGGTTGTGAAAAGACAGCAAAAAATGGCGATACAGTCGTTATCGATTTTGCTGGATTTTTGGGCGAAGAACAATTTGCTGGTGGAACTGCAACTGATTATTCTTTGAAATTGGGCAGTGGCACTTTTGTCCCTGGTTTCGAAGAACAATTGATTGGTGCCAAAGTTGGCGAAACACGTGATGTCAATATTACTTTCCCACAAAATTATGTTCCAAATTTGGCGGGCAAAGATGTTGTGTTCAAAGTCACAATCAAAGACATCCAAAAATAAGATATGTTGAAACAAAAAAAACCGCCAATTCGGCGGTTTTTTATATTGCCTTGATAAATATTTTTGCCTTGTTCGCGGCAGTCAATACCGCGTCTTTATCAATCACAAAACAAGTTTTTGCGTTCACAACAATTCCGTGTAATTTTGCCGCCGCCACCGCGCGCACAGTATCAACACCAATCGCAGGTATATCGATACGTAAATCTTGACCTGGTTTTGTCATTTTTGCGAATACACCACCGGTTTTCTTTCTTCCTTTGCGCATTTCCACAACGCGTTTTAACATATTTGCGGTTCCTTCAGCTGCCTCAACAGCAATAACCTGTTTATCAACAACCACCGAAGCACCGATATCTTCGACACCAATAGTGTGTGAAACCTGAATCGCGCGTTCAATATCGTGCAAATCAGATTTTGATGGTTTCGTTTTTGTTTGAATTCCAGGTTTTTCAAAAGTTAGTTCTGGTGCCAAATC
The DNA here is from genome assembly GCA_902771095.1 of uncultured Pseudomonadota bacterium. GTDB lineage: Bacteria > Pseudomonadota > Alphaproteobacteria > Rs-D84 > Rs-D84 > Enterousia. The sequence continues at coordinate 186 of CACXVH010000019.1, read as the reverse complement.
TTGCGCGGCAACAATTTCATATCCGCGCGATTCAAGCGCCTTGTTAAAAGCAACAGCCATAGAATCGTACCCCCGTTGATGTTTTAAAACACTTAATAATACAGATATCGACCAAAAATCAGGTCGTATATCAGACAAATTCACATGTCCCAACGCGCCGACAAAAGTGAGTTTCTTTATTCCGCG
>CACXVH010000018.1 GCA_902771095.1 uncultured Pseudomonadota bacterium | reverse complement strand
TTGTTTTCCAATTTATAACCTTACGCGAAACGATACCAGTAATTGCATCAACTTCTTCTTGGAAGGATACATCTTCAATCAAATCATTGAATGAAACAATACCGTCTTTTTCAGCGATGATTGTATTAGAATACGGATCCCATTCTGCAACCTTTTGTCCTTTTTCGACAGTATCACCATCGTTAACCAACAACATAGACGCATAAGGCAACGCAGCCGAGAATAATTCTTTGCCGTCGTTATCAACAACACCTATTTTACCAGTCCGCGATAATACAACGATACGACCCGCAGAATTTTTGATTGTGTTAACATTTTCTAATTTAATCCTTCCACTCACAGGCATTTCAATAAAGTGAGATTCAGAACTACCTTCGGCAATACCACCAATGTGGAAGGTACGCAAAGTCAACTGAGTTCCAGGTTCACCAATTGATTGACCAGCAATCAAACCGACCGCTTCACCAACATGAACCAGCGCATTTCTGGACAAATCCATACCATAACATTTTGCACACAAACCATCACTTTGACATGTCAAAACACTGCGGATATCAACACTTGGCAGACCAGATTCATTGATTTGACGCGCAGCCGCCTTGGTCACCAATTCACCCGCAGGAACAATAACTTCCTTGGTCAATGGATGAATTATATCATGCGCCGCAGTGCGACCCAAAACCACATCACCCAATGGAACAGTTAATGTAGAACCCTGATACACTGGTTTTGCAGTGATAAATTCATGTGTTCCACAATCATGTTCTGTGATAACTGTGTTAATTGCCAAATCAACCAAACGACGTGTCAAATAACCAGCCGTAGCGGTCTTTAACGCCGTATCCGCCATACCTTTACGCGCACCATGGGTGGATGTAAAGTATTCAGACATGGTTAAACCTTCTTTAAAGTTCGAAATAATTGGAACTTCGATAATAGAACCGTCCGGTTTCTGCATCATACCACGCATACCAGCAAGCTGCTGAATCTGACCCTTAGACCCACGGGCGCCAGACAAAGCCATCATATGGATAGAATTCCAATTGTCACCAGTTGTATTACCAAGTGATGCATATGCTTTATCACCCAATTCGTCGGTTGTATGCTGCCAAAGGTCAATCAATTTATTATGACGTTCACCACTGGACAACAAACCGTTTTGATATTGTGATTCAATTTCTGCCGCTGCCTTTTCAGATTTTTCTATGATTGTTTCTTTATCACTTGGCACAACAATATCATCAAATCCAATGGAAATACCACTGCGCACCGCTTGTTCGAAACCTGTGTCTTTCAATGCGTCAGCCAATAAAATCATTGCTTTGTCGCCACATTTTTCATATGTAGCAGCCAATAATTTCTTGATTTCTTTTGCCGGCATAACCTTGTTCACAGAATCAAATGACATACCTTCTGGTAACAATTCACCCAAAATCATACGACCAGCCGTAGTGGCATATTTCTTACCATTTACACGCGCATAAATTGGTGTATGCAATGTAATTGTTTTGTTGTGTAATGCCATTTGCACTTCGTCCATATTCACGAATCTTGGTGATTTCTTTTCATCGTGTTCACCATTTATCAAAGATATATAGTAAACACCCAACACCATGTCTTGGGATGGAACGGTCATTGGTTCACCATTCGCAGGTGACAACACATTATTTGTTGATAACATCAATGTGCGGGCCTCCAATTGTGCCTCCAAAGAAATCGGAACATGAACAGACATCTGGTCACCGTCAAAGTCCGCGTTGAACCCTTTGCAAACCAATGGGTGTAAACGAATTGCCTTGCCTTCTATTAAAACCGGTTCAAACGCAATCAAAGACAATCTGTGCAAAGTTGGCGCACGGTTTAACAATACAGGATGTTGGTAAATAACTTTTTCCAAAATTTCCCATACAATGTCTTCACCATTTTCAACCATTTTGCGTGCTGTCTTTAATGTATTAGCATAATCGCCAGCCAACAATTTAGCAAAAACAAATGGTTTAAATAATTCGAGTGCCATTGTTTTTGGCAAACCAACCTGATGCATACGCAATGTCGGTCCAGGTGTAATAACACTTCGTCCAGAATAATCTACACGTTTACCCAACATATGCATACGGAAACGACCTTGTTTACCCTGTAAAGAATCTGACAAAGATTTTAATGGACGGCGGTTTTGTGAAACCATTGGACGTGCCTTGTGCCCATTATCAAATAATGAATCAACCGCTTCCTGTAACATACGTTTTTCATTACGAACGATGATTTCAGGTGCGTGCATTTCCATAAATCTTTTCAAACGATTATTACGGATAATCACACGACGATACAAATCGTTCAAATCAGAAGCCGCAACATGACCCGCATCCAAATTTACCAATGGGCGCATATCTGGTGGAATTACCGGGATAATATCTGGCAACATCCATTGTGGTTCTGTTTTAGAATCTAAAAATGATTCAACCAATTTTAATTGTTTGATGATAGATTTGCGTTTTGCTTCGGATTTAGTTTCTGCCAATTCAGCGCGTAAACGCGTTCTTTCATCGCCCATATCAAGATTCGCGATAATTGAACGAATACCTTCGGCACCAATACCAACATGGAAAGAATCTTCACCGAATTCTTCAACCGCTGCCTGGTATTCATCTTCACTGATAACATCATATTGTTTCAAACTGGTAAGACCTGGTTCTGTCACAATATATGCATCGTATGAAATAACCTGCTCTAATTTCTTTTGTGGCAAATTGTTTAACAATGTAGCAATTTTACCTTCGCGTAAAAACCAAGTATGCGCGACAGGAATCGCCAATTTTATGTGCCCCATACGTTCACGACGCACAGCCGAAGACCCAACTTCGACACCGCAACGTTCGCAAACAACACCGCGGAATTTAATGCGTTTATATTTTCCGCAAGCACATTCGTAATCTTTGACCGGTCCAAAAATTTGCTGACAAAACAAACCTTCGGCTTCGGGTTTCAAGGAATGATAGTTGATTGTTTCTGGCTTTTTCACTTCACCATGCGACCAGGAAAGAATTTCTTCTGGGGACGCAATAGAAATACGCAAAGCATCAAATTGTTCCTTGGTTTCTATTTGTCCAAATATCTTTTGCAACATATTTGTCATTTGTTTTTGCTCCTTTTAAGTCACTAAAAGTGCCTTGTGGCCGGCGGGTGATTTTATTCACCCGATGGCCCGGCCACTAGTCCATTTTTTTTGGGTTTAATGCCAAACCGAGTCCGCGCAATTCACGCACAAGCACGTTAAATGCTTCTGGGGTTCCCATTTGAATATCGTTGTTTCCAGAAATAATTGCTTCGTACATCTTATTTCTTCCAACGATATCGTCAGATTTAACCGTCAACATTTCGCGCAACAGGTGTGCTGCACCGTGTGCTTCCAATGCCCAAACTTCCATTTCTCCAAGTCGCTGACCACCCATGTGTGCCTTTCCAGACAATGGTTGTTGTGTGACCAGAGAATAATTACCTGTTGAACGTGCATGAATCTTTTCATCAACCAAATGATGCAATTTCATCATGTACATTACACCAACCGTCACAGGACGGGCGAATTTTTCACCAGTAACACCATCATACAATGTAAATTGTCCAGATTCTGGTAATTTAGCCAATTTCAACATTGATTTGATTTCAGCCGGTGTTGCACCATCGAATGTTGGTGTTGCCATTGGAACACCGTCACGCAAAAGCGCTGCCTCTGCACGGACATCTGTATCTGTCATTTTTTCCAATTTTTCTGCAACGGCTTTGCCATAAATCTTGCCCATAACATTGCGCAAATCATCGGTCACTGCACGTTTTTGTTTTACTTCGTCCAGAACTTCACCAATTTGCTTACCCAATGCGCGCGCAGCCATACCAAGGTGAGTTTCAAATATCTGACCGATATTCATACGGCTTGGCACACCAAGTGGATTCAAAACGATATCAACAGGTGTTCCGTCTTCCATATGTGGCATATCTTCGATTGGAACAACACGGGATACAATACCTTTGTTTCCATGACGTCCAGCCATTTTATCACCAGGTTGCAGTTTCATTTTGTGTGCGATATACACTTTGACTTCTTTCAAAACGCCAGCCGCCAAAGATGTGCTTTCTGTTGCCTTGGCAATTTCAGCATCAGCACGTTCGTTCAATTCTTGCAATTTCAAAACATGTTGTTCACGCAATTCATCAATCTTTGATTGAATTTCTTTATTAGAAACAACCAGTTTTTTCATATCAGATGCACGAATACCTTCGAACACTTCAGCTGTTAATTTTTTACCAATAAATGGTTTCAAACTGCCTGTTCCGGCGGAAATAGTCGCATTTTCAGCCAATTGGAAGATTTGATCTGCAAAACCATTTTCAATAATAGCCGTTTCTTCATCACGGTCTTTATTGATTTTTTCAATCTTTTGCAATTCAATCATCTGTGTTCTTTCGTCTTTTTTGACACCGTGTCTTGTCAAAACATTAACACCGATAACTGTTCCTTCTTCGTTTGGTCCAACCTTTAACGAAGTGTCTTTGACATTCAATGCTTTTTCGCCAAAGATGTTACGCAACAGTGCTTCTTCTGGGGTCAATAACGTTTCAGATTTCGGCGAAACACGACCAACCAAAATATCACCCTGTTTTACACGCGCACCAACATAAATCATACCAGATTCGTCCAAATTTTTAAGTGCTTCTTCACCAACATTTGGAATGTCACGGGTAAAACTTTCTGGTCCCAATTGTGTATCACGCAATTTGATTTCTTTTTCAACAATCTTGATAGATGTATAAACATCATCACGAGAAATGCGTTCAGAAATCACAATAGCATCTTCATAGTTATATCCACGCCACGGAACGAAAGCAACCAAGACATTGCGTCCCAATGCCAATTCACCGTAATTCATCGAAGAACCGTCTGCGATAATGTCCCCGGCAGAAATTCTGTCGCCAACATGAACAAGTGGTTTTTGATGAACCAATGTTTCACCGTTTGAACGACCAAATTTTTCAAGGTTGTAAATATCAACACCGGTCACAACATTACGTGAATTCATACATTTAACCACGATACGATTTGCATCCACAGATTCAACGATACCACTGTGTTTTGCAACCTTACCAGTTCTTGAATCACGTGCAACTTCGCGTTCGATACCTGTTCCAACCAATGGTGCCTCTACACGCATCAATGGCACACCCTGACGTTGCATGTTTGAACCCATCAAAGCACGGTTTGCGTCGTCGTTCGCAACAAATGGTATCAAACCAGTCGCGATGGACACAACCTGACGCGGGGCAACGTCGATTAAATCGATTTCGCCCTTTGGCACCATAACGAATTCGCCATCTACACGCGCAGTCACCATATCTTCTGCCAAAACACCAGATGATGTTGTTGGTGTGTTTCCTTGGGCAATTTTGTGACCCAGTTCTTCATCAGCAGTTAAATACACCATTTCATCTGTGATTTTGCTGTTTTTAACAACATAGTATGGTGTTTCAATAAATCCATATGGATTAACACGCGCATACGCAGACAAGTGAGAAATCAAACCAATATTTGCACCTTCGGGTGTATGAATTGGACACAATCTTCCATAATGCGTTGGATGCACGTCACGCACATCAATCCCAGCACGTTCACGATTCAATCCACCAGGTCCCAATGCAGATACAAGACGTTTATGTTCAACCTCTGCCAATGGGTTATAAGAATCCATAAACTGAGATAATTGTGAAGTTCCCAAGAATTCAGAAACCAAAGACATCAATGGTTTTGCATTAATAACATCTTGGGGTTGCATAGTTGCAATATTTGGCGAAGTTAAACTTTCACGAACCAATCTTTCAATACGCAACATACCTGTGCGGAAAGTTTGTTCAAACAATTCTCCAACTGCACGCACACGACGATTAGACAAATTATCAATATCATCAATTACATCTTTGTGATCGATGATGTTTGTCAATGTCTTTAACACAGCCAAAAAGTCCGCCTTGGTCAAAGTGCGTTCATCTTCTGGTTTTTTACCAGAATCAATTTTCAAACGTTTGTTCATTTTGAAACGACCAACCGCAGACAAATCGTAATACGCAGGATCAAAACCTTGACGCAAGAACAAATTCAATGCTGCCTCGACAGTTGGTCTTTCACCTGGACGAATCAAATCATAGATAGCAATCAATGCTTCTTCGCGATTTGATGTTTTATCTGCCATCAAAGTATTGCGTATATGTGCAGTAATTGTGGTGTTATCAATCGCAATCAAAGAAATATTTTTAACACCCAATTTTTCCAATTCGTTTAATACTTCTTCGGTGATTTCTGTTCCCTCACTAAACAAAACATCATCGCCATTTTTCACAGCACTGAACAAATATTCACCAATCAAAGAATCACGCATCACACCGAATTTTTTCGATACGGATGCGATTTTTGACAAACGTTTAGCATTTAAACGATCACCCTTTGATGCCAATGGCTTCTTGTCTTTTGGATTAATCAAATCATAATTCAAACGATATTTTTCCAAACCTTCAAAGCAAGAAACATCGCCAGTCCACAATTTACCATCAAAAGACAATGGAATTTGTTTATAAAAAGCACCCAAAATTTCTTCGCCACTCATTCCAGCAATATTTACTTTGCGTGGGTCCGCAGCAAATTTCTTTTCGTCAGACGCCGCTGGCAAGCAACGCAACAAAACAGTTGCAGGTATTTTACGTCTGCGGTCAATACGAACATAAATAATTCCTTTGGATTCTTCAAAATCAATCCACGAACCGTGCTCTGGGATTATACGCCCAGTATAAGTTTCCGGATTGCCGGCAATTTTTGCTTCTTTTGTTGTTCCAAAAACAACACCTTGGGCACGATGCATCTGCGATACAACAACACGTTCCACACCAGCTGCGATAAAACTTCCGCGTTCAGTCATCAAAGGAACATCGCCCATAAATATTTCTTGTTCTTTGATATCGCGCAAAGTTTTTTTACCATCTTCTGCGATATCCCATAATATCAATCTCAGCTTCAATTTCAGTTTGCTGGAATAAGTCAAATTACGCAGCATACATTCTTGAACATTATATACAGGTTTATCCAATGTATATTCAATGAATTCCAAATCTGCGATTCCCGCATAATCTTTAATTGGGAACATAGATTTGAACACATTTTGCAGACCCATATTTTTTCTATTTTCTGGGGCTACATCTGCCTGTAAGAAATCTCTGTAAGAATTGTACTGAATTTCAACCAAATCAGGAAGCGGAGTTTGCAAAAAACTTTTACCAAAAGATTTTCTAAGTTTCTGGATAACTGCCATTTTCTGAATCCTTTTATTCTTCTGTTTTTTTTGTTTTGCAAACGAAAAAAGTTTGTCACCTTTTTACGCCTGTGTGCCCGCCATAGATTTTTATAATCCTGGCGGGCGGCGAAATTGCATTGAAATGCAATTTAATTTTGGAATCATCGATCCCGTCGTAGAAATTAAATTATTTCATTTCTACTTTTGCACCAGCTGCTTCTAATGTAGCTTTCATTTTTTCAGCTTCATCTTTTGCAACTGCTTCTTTAACAGCTTTTGGTGCAGATTCGACCAAAGCTTTTGCTTCGCCCAAACCTAAACCAGTGATGTCTTTGACAGCTTTGATAACAGCCAATTTGTTTGCGCCTGCTTCTGCCAAGATAACATCAAATTCTGTTTTTTCTTCTGCCGCAGCACCAGCAGCTGGACCAGCAGCAACTGCAACAGCAGCAGCAGCGCTTACGCCCCATGTTTCTTCTAATGCTTTGGACAATTCGACTGCTTCTTGAACAGTCAATTTTGACAATTCTTCAACTATTTTTTGAATATCTGCCATTTTGTACTCCTTGAGTAGTTTTTAATTTTGTTTTTTTCCATATTCAGCCGAAACACGTGCCAAACGTGATGCTGGTTCTATCAAAATACGTGCGATAGTTCCACGAATTTCAAGCAATGATGGAAGCTTGGATAATTGCACAATGCCGTTCACATCCAGAAGTTCTGCATCCATTTTACCACCAACAATAGTCAATTTTTGATGGTCTTCAGCAAATTTAGCCAAAACTTTTGTCACAGCCAATGCATCTGTTGCGACAGCAACAGCAGTTGGATGTTTCATCAATTCGGATACAGCTTCAAAATTAGTATCTTTCAATGCTAATTTCATCAAACGGTTTTTGACAACTTTGAACAAAGAAACTTTGTCGCGCAATTCGTTACGCAGGCTTTCCATTTCTTTTACTGTCAAACCATGGTTTTCTACAACGAAAACTCCGTCTGCTTCTTTCAAGGACGACTGCAACGCTGAAATCAAATCTGATTTTTCTTCGCGTCTCATTTTATATATCCTTTTAAGCTTTTTTGTTAACTTTCCATCTGTGGTTTTTCCACCGGTGGGGCTTTAAGTTTCTGCCCCAAAGAATCTTTCTTTGTCTATGATGGAAATTAAGTGATTTATCTTCACACCATCAGTCTTGGACAGAAATCTCGTGCTTATGGCGGGAAACCCCGCCATAAATTATTTCACTTCAACCTTTAAGCCTGGGCCTTGGGTTGTAGCAACACTGCACCCCAAGATATATTGCCCCTTGGCTGATGCAGGTTTAATTTTTTTCAATTGTTCAATCAATGCGTTCGCATTTTCGACCAATTTATCCGTTGCAAAAGACATTTTACCAATACCCGCGTGAATAATACCTTTCTTTTCAGCGCGATATTCAATTTGTCCTGCCTTTGCATTAGCAACTGCTTCGGTTACATTGTTTGTTACAGTTCCCAATTTTGGATTAGGCATCAAACCTTTTGGTCCCAAAACACGTGCAACCTTGGACATTTTTGGCATCATATCAGGTGTAGCAATAACACGATCAAAATCCAAAAATCCATTCGCAACTTTGTCAATCAATTCTTCGCCACCAACAACATCAGCACCGGCTTTCTTAGCTTCGTCTTGGCTGTTGATTGTGAACACAGCAACACGAACCTTTTTACCTGTTCCGTTTGGCAAAGACAACATTCCACGAATGTTTTGATCAGCCTTGGTAACATCAATTCCCAATTTGATTGCAATTTCTAAACTTTCGTCGAATTTCTTTGAACAAAAACCACGCAATGTTTCAATTGCTTCGTTCAAACTATAAACCTTCTTGGCATCTAATGTGGACCAAGTTTGTTTTCTTTTTGTAACTTTCATGACTTAGCCCTCCACCTTTACGCCCATAGAACGGCATTGTCCTGCAACGATATTCATTGCAGATTCAATTGTCGAACAATTCAAATCAGGCATTTTGTTCTTTGCAATTTCTTCTATTTGTGCCTTTGTGATAGTGCCAACAAATTCACGACCTGGTTTATGAGAACCAATTTTCAATTTCAATGCTTTCTTGATATAATAAGATACAGGTGGCAATTTCATAATAAATTCGAAACTGCGGTCTGTATAAACAGTAATTATGCAAGGAATTGGCATTCCTGGTTCTTTATCAGCTGTTTTGTCATTGAATTGTTTGCAGAATTCTGCGATATTAACACCAGCAGCACCCAGCGCAGGTCCGATTGGAGGCGCAGGATTCGCTTGTTTTGCAGGGACCACTAATTTAACAATCCCTTTTAATTCTTTTTTTGCCATTTTTCACTCCATTTTTTCTGTGATGTTTTTCAACATCTGGTTAGTGTTGTGGTGCGATGTGGCGCATCTACCACGTTTTTATAGTGTTTTACCACTAAACTCTTTCAACCTGGGCAAAGTCCAGCTCTACACTAGTTTCGCGCCCAAATACCAAAATAGTCACTGTCATTTTTTGTTTTACATTATCAACATTAGACGCAATACCATTGAAATTCGCAAAAGGTCCATCAATAACATGAACTTCTTGACCTTCTTCATAGACAGTATCTTCTGTGACAACAGAACCTTCTTCGACCTGTTTTAATAAACGGCGCGCTTCTGCTTCACTGATAGGAATTGGTTTTGATTGATTTTTAACTTTTTGTCCCAAAAACATAACAACCTGGGGCATTAATTTTACCAAAGAAAAGGTTTCATTATTCATAACCATTTGAACAACGATATAGCCCGGAAAGAATTTCTTTTCTGTTTTAACGCGTTTTCCGCCTTTGATTTCAGAAACTTCACGGGTTGGAACCAAAATCTCTCCAAAATAAGCATTTAATTTGCGTTTATCAATTTGTTCACGCAATTCACGTGCAACCTTGTCTTCGCACGAAGTATGAACATTTACAACAAACCACTGCATTTTATCTTCCATTGCTTAATCCCCTTCGGTTTTTTTAGAAAATCCAGTTCACCAAAGCATTCAAAATGCTGTCGATTATGAAAAAGAATAATGCGGCAAGACCAGAAAACACCAATATCATAATAGTAGTACGAACAACTGTTTCGCGTGTTGGCCAAACAATTTTGAACCACTCGGAACGCACAGATTTGATAAATTCAATAACTTTTTTCATATTTTCCCGTTCTTTTTACATTTTTTCTGGTTTCTTGGCAGGGGCTGAAGGAATCGAACCCTCATCCGCGGTTTTGGAGACCGATATTCTACCGTTGAACTAAGCCCCTTTAAAATCGCTTTTCGTTAATCTGTACCCATAAAAACACCCCAGCATTTTTGCCATTTTACCCATAATCGGTGCTAAGCATAGCATACCGATATCAAAAATCAAGCGGAAAAATTATAATGTTTTGAAAAAATTAAAGCAAGTGAAAAATATTATTGCGATACCCCGAACACCGCCCGATGAAAATTAACACCGTGATTAAATTCAGTTTTAATTTTATTGCACACTGAAAAATGGTGCACGAAAACCATCAGAATAAAAAAGAAGATAATCAGAACAAGACACACCGCAATTGGCTAGGCAAGCCTGTGTTGTATCATAATCTGTTGGATGTAACACCCACACAGAACCAGATAATACGCACGATGGACCACTATTTGGCATAAAATTGGTTGCCTTGCACCAACAATACCTTCCATCTTGCGTCGAAGTTATTTCACTGTCTGTCGCTGTCCAATTTGAACTGTTATTATCGTATGCCCTGCCATTAGTATTCCCCTCTTTGGTACTGCATTTTGAAATACCTTTTATCGTACCATAATTAAATCCTATTGCCCATTCACCAACACTAAAGCCATCAAAATAACTATCGCTACAATCATTACTGCCTACATCTGTATCAGAATTCCAATAAGAACATGTGCTGCCGGAAGAGTTGGGAGAGTGTAGCATACCAAGTTCCCATATTCCTTCTATTGTTGCATCCAAACTTGATAAACTGCATTGTTGTACCTGTTGACCAGCACCAGCTTGTCTTACCCGCCAGCCCTTAAATGTATACCCAGTTCTTGTTGGTATCGTTGCCGGTGGGGTCAATGTGCCGTCATATACACAACTTTGCGATGCACTTGGCACATTTTGTATTTCCGTGTCACCATTATACCAATGCAGTTGTATTGTATTTGCCTGCCAACCTGCTTCCAGATTTGATGTTCCAGAATATACCTGTAATGGTGTGTGTTTACAATCTGCGGTTGATGCACTTGATGGTATATCGGTTGCGAATAATGGTGCGGAAATTAAAAGGGAAATTGCAAAACAAATCGTTCCGATTTGTTTTATTCTTAGCAATAGATTACATGTGTGTGTGTGTGTGTGTGTAGGTTTCTGCGGGTTTCAGCCGATTTGTCAACTTTTGTCAAACATAAAAACATAATTTTCCTCCTTTCTTATATGAATTCAATATGAATATTATACCATATTTTAAAATTTATGAAAAGAACTTTTTTATTCCCCGCCCAGGGTGGAGCAAGTTCCCCTCTATGGAGGGGTGGTGCGAAGCACCGGGGTGGTTTACATAAAAACGAATTATCTGACCACCTCCCCGGCTCTGCCGGTACTCCTCCAACGGAGGAGAACTGTTTTTATTCCCCGCCTGGGGCGGGGAATTTACAAACCAATACACCACATCAAAACAAAAAATATGCCCAATGGCATATAGGTTTCGTCCCCCTTCGTTAAAACTTCGGGCGACACTCCTTCGCATACCTGTTCCGCTTTGGTGGCCTGCCACCCATAGCGTCACAGACGCGAAGGGTGGTCGGAGTGGCGGGGTTGTAATTCCCAACTTCGTTGGGCCCCTTTCACTCCGCTTCGCTCCGTCCCGAACCCAGACATTGTTTCACAATGCACGCGTTCAAACCAATACACCACATCAAAACAAAAAATATGCCCAATGGCATATTTTTTATTTTGGTCGGAGTGGCGGGGTTCGAACCCGCGACCTTTTGCCCCCCAGACAAACGCGCTACCAGGCTGCGCTACACCCCGAATAAAAAATGGTCGGGGCAACAAGATTCGAACCTGCGACCTCTACGTCCCGAACGTAGCGCTCTACCAGACTGAGCTATGCCCCGAAAACTTCGTGATTTTGCACCAGTATTTTCTGTTTGTCAAAATCTTTTATTTCACCCGTTTCAAAATCAAAGACGCATTTGTTCCGCCAAAACCGAAAGAATTGCTTAACACAACATCAACCTCGCGCTTTTGTGCCTTGTTCGGAACAAGATTGAAATCACCAACCTCTTCTATTGGATTTTGTAAATTTATTGTTGGTGGAACGATATTATCACGAATCGCCAATACACTGAATATCGCCTCTACTGCGCCAGCCGCGCCCAATAAATGTCCCGTCATAGATTTGGTCGAAGACATACATGTTTTATTTTTATCAAACAATTCTTTGACCGCAATCAATTCACCAAGATCACCCAACCCTGTTGATGTTCCATGCGCGTTTATATAATCGACATCTTTTGGTTTAATCTTTGCCTTTTTCATCGCCAACATCATTGCACGTTTTGCGCCCGCCCCATTTGGTGCAGGCGCAGTAATATGATACGCATCTGCGCACATACCAAAACCAGCCACTTCGGCATATATTTTTGCACCGCGTTTAACAGCATGTTCGTATTCTTCCAGAACCAGAACACCAGCACCTTCGCCAAGGACAAATCCATCCCTGTCTTTGTCCCATGGACGCGAAGCGTGTTCAGGGTCATCATTTCTTGTACTTAACGCACGCATAGCCGAAAATCCAGTCACCCCAAGCGCACATACAGCTGCCTCAGTCCCACCGCAAACCATGATATCTGCATCGCCGCGTTTGATAATTTCTGCGCCTTCACCAATAGAATGCGCACCAGTTGCACACGCAGTTGCCATAGCGATATTTGGACCACTAAACCCATATTTAATAGAAATATGTCCCGCCGTCATATTCACAACACACTTTGGAACAAAAAAAGGACTGACAAAACGCGGACCATGTTCAAAAATATCTTTGTCTGTTCCCGCGATAGTGGAAAGCCCACCGACACCACTGCCCATAGAAACACCGACACGTTCTTTATCACCACTATAATCAATCAAGCCGGCATCTTTAATCGCCTCATCCGCGGCAACCAATCCATATATAATTGAATTTTCCATTTTGCGTTGTTCACGCGGGTCAACAGCTATATCAGGGTTATAATCCCCGGGCTTTGTTCCACGATGCGGAACACCAGCAATTTTTGAAGCGATTTCTTCTGTATCAAATTCTGTTATTTTGCGAATACCGCTTTTGCCAGCCAATAAATTTTTCCATGCATACTCTATACCACACCCCACAGGTGAAACGATACCCATACCAGTAATAACGACTTTTTTCATAAAATAAATCCTTTTAATCTAGTAACAGAATAATACAATAAAAGATTTCATAAATCAACGACATAAAAATAATGTCGCCAAATGGCGACATTAAATAAAAAAACTTAGAAAATTATTTTTTTGCTTTCGCGTGTGCATCAATATATTTTACAGCATCACCAACCGTAGACAACTTTGTTGCTTCTTCATCTGGGATTGTGATATTGAATTCTTTTTCCACTTCCATAACAAATTCCACAACATCCAAAGAATCTGCACCCAAATCATTCACAAAAGAGGCACTTTCTGTGACCTTAGATTCATCGACACCCAATTTTTCACAAACAATTTTTTTTACTTTTTCAAAAGTTGACATTTTATATATCCTTTATTTTTGTTAATATTTTTGGCTCGTGTTACTCAGCCGCCTTTTCCTAATAAAATACCATTTTCTGACCTTACTGTCAAGAAATTATAACAAATGATAACAAATGATTGACTTTACTAAAAAATATATTATGCGAACAAATCAGTCAATAAATCATTCATATTTTCGCGCAAAATATCTTTATCTGGGTTCCAAACCAGTGCTCGCATCAGGAATTTATGAACATCATCCATTGTGACACTTGGTACCCCAGCCGATGTCACAATTCTTTTCCACGCAACGCGGGGATCTGTAAGATGAAAACGACCGCGTCCCATAAAGACCCATTCCCCATCTTGCGGTAAATCTTGCAATAATAATATCGCCTTGTCAGAAAGAGGCATATCGCCCCACGAATCGTGGTTAAAGTCCAAATCTTCCCAACGCATTTTGAATACTTTTGTTTTCGGAGAAAAACCATAAATCAGCATCAAAAAAGCAGCCCTTAAATTATTATCTTTTTCTTTTTGTATTGTGGACAGCAATTTATTTAGACCTGTTTTATTTAATTTTCTTTGCCGTCTAGTGACAATAATTTTTGCGATATTATCCATTGGATTATCTTTCCTGAAACCCGTATCAATCGCATAGTTAAAAATACTCTGCAGTAATTCTTGCATACGCAAAGCCATTGCCCGACCGCTTATTTTATCTAAAACTTGTTGCAATTCTGCCGTTTCTATATCTTGGATATTTTTTTCAAACAAATCTTTGAAATGCAGATTTATAGCACGTTTTAATTTTGCAAGAGAATCTTCACCACGGCGAACTTTGTGCGACAGATATAAATCAACAAAATTTTTAAAAGAAATTTTTTTTCGTCTAACTGGTGTTTTTTTACAAACTTCATTTAATACTTCTTGAACTTTTGCGCGCGCATCTTCTATATCAGTTTCTGGATAATTACCAATTATTATACGTTTATCACGACCGTTTACACGTTTACGCACAAAGAAACTTTTCACACCGCGCCCAGTTATATACATACGCAATCTTGGTTCAGACAAATCTTGGACGACATCAAAACCAACCTCTGGTGATGGCAGATTATCAAGAATATATGTATTAAAGAAAAATTGATGTGCCATATTTTGTTTCTTTAATTATTTTGTTTTGCCGAAAAATCCTTTGATAAATTCACGACGAACCTGACGCGCAGTTTCATATTCATTATATGCCTTGACATAGTTTGAATTTTTTTCAAATGCAGGACATTGTACTTTTTTACAACTTTGGTCTTTTTTAAACAATTGGCATTTCAAAGAAACATAAAGTGGTTCACGCCCTTCTACCAAAGCCACAGTGGTCAAACAAGAATACGGACAATTATTAGTCAAAGGCAAAGCATCAACAGAAGTTATAGACAATTCAGCATTTTCTTTTTCTTTACGTGCTTTGCGAACACTTTCACACAACATCTTTAATTGTTCAAATTTTTTATTCATTTTATTTTCCTTTTTTTTATCTATTTTTGAATTTCAAAGTATCTTTAATCAGATTCCATTTTGCCTGTCTTACAGATTTATATAATTTAACAGAATCTATATACGCATGATTTTTACGAAACATATGACAATATTTATATGGGCAATAATCATCATCACAAAAATTATCACAATGCGCGATTTCTATTTGCGTAAAATCGCATCCAAGCCCAATACCCAAAACATCGATTTTCTGAACACACGCACAGTCACTTCCCAAAGCATCAAAACATGCAGGGAACATTTCACGTGTTATCGCTTTGCGTTTTTGCTTTATATCGCGACGAATTAATTTTTGTTGCCCACACAAATCTAAATATTTTTCTATAAATTTCATTTTTATTCACCAACCTTTAATGCATTAATAAACGCACTTTGTGGAATTTCTACATTTCCAAAAGTCCGCAACCGTTTCTTTCCTTCTTTTTGTTTTTCCAACAATTTTCTTTTTCGCGTAATATCACCACCATAACATTTCGCGGTCACATCTTTGCGATATGCAGCAATAGTTTCACGTGCAATAATTTTTCCACCGATGGCAGCTTGTAAAGGAATTTTAAATTGATGACGCGGAATTAAATCTTTTAATTTTTCAACAATCTGCCGACCGCGTTTTTCTGCCGCCCCGCGATGACAAAGGAACGATAACGGTTCTACATTTTCATCATTAACCAAAATAGAAACCTTTACCAAATCAGACGCACGATAGTCATACAAAACATAATCAAACGAAGCATATCCAGACGATAAAGATTTAACCCTGTCGTAAAAATCGAAAACTATTTCAACAATAATCACATAAATATTATTATCGCAAAAAACACAGTTATGGGACGGATTTTCTGAATGAGTGAACCAGCTTTGCTTTTGAGGACAAACAGTTTTCCGCCCCTGTTTCGCCGAGAATTGCCCTGTGTGCGATTTTTGGGGAAAAGCAGAGTAAGTCCTAGACCAAGAGCGTTTGTGCGGTGTCGGCGTTTTTTGAGCACGTCTCAATTTTTGCGGCGGTTAATCAAAGAATACGGGTTTCGGACAATGATTGGATTCGTTTCAAAAAAATATACTTTGACCTTCCTTGACTTATTTATCAGAACGTGTTATAATCAAAGAGAAAAGAAA
>CACXVH010000017.1 GCA_902771095.1 uncultured Pseudomonadota bacterium | reverse complement strand
CGTAAGGTTATAAATTGGAAAACAAATACCAAGAAAGCATTGAATCCATCCATAAGATTGGTTGATGAAAAGGGTGATGTAATATCTTTGGGTGGCAAAAAAATCGCAGAATATTTGTTACCAACATATTCAACATTGAATGTGTCTAATGGGGACAAGATTCATGCTGGTGATATTTTGGCGCGTATTCCTGTTCAAACCAAAAAGACAGGCGATATTACTGGTGGTCTGCCACGTGTTGAAGAATTGTTGGAAATCCGCCGTCCTGCAAACCCTGCATTATTGGCAGAGGTTGATGGAACAATCGAATTGGAAGATGCGAAATCTAAAATCATTATTCGCATTGAACCAACAGACGGAACTGCACCAGTTGAATATGCTGTGCCAAAAGGAACTAATTTGTTGGTGCGCAGTGGCGATATTGTCCGCAAAGCTGATAAATTGGTCGATGGTGACCCAGTCCCGCAAGACATCTTGCGAATCTTGGGGCAAAAGGCATTGGCGCAATTTATGGTCGAACAAGTTCAACAAGTTTATCGCTTGCAGGGTGTGTCCATTAACAACAAGCACATTGAAATATTGATACGCGAAATGACGCGTCGTGTAGAAATCAGTAATCCTGGGGATACAACTTTCCTTAGTGGTGCTGTGGTTGACCGCGTTGATTTCGAAGAAGAAAATGCTCGCGTTGCCAAAGATAATGGTCGTGTTGCTACGGCTTCTCAGGTGTTGGTTGGTTTGACACGTGCATCATTAACATCGCGTTCGTTTATATCAAATGCTTCGTTCCAACAAACAACCAAAGTGTTGGTAGATGCCGCAATCAATGGTTCTACGGATAAATTGGTTGGTGTGAACGAAAATGTTGTTGTTGGTCGCTTGATACCAATTGGAACAGGTGCCTATGTTCGCCGCGTTCGTGAAATCGCAAAAGAAGAAGAACGTGCTGAAAAACTGGCCCGCGAAGGTGGCAAACAACAACAATTGTTGGATATTTAAAATATGTAAATGCCCAAAAAATTCACTTTTGTGAAATATTGGGCATTTAAAATTTTACTTGCAAATGGGCGATAAAAGAATAGAATAGAAAAAGTTAAATAAAAGGATTGTAAAATGGCAACTCCAAAAAGTAAAACAAGTAAAGCACGTTCTGCACAACGTCGTTCACATGATGCTTTGTCTGTGATGCCTGTGTCGGTATGCAAAAAATGTGGCGAAAAGAAACGTCCACATCATGTTTGCCCTGCGTGCGGTTCAAAATAATCTTGGGATATATGGGATAGAAAGGGCGTGGGTGTGAATTTTCACTTGCCCTTTTTACATTGAAAGATGGCAGAAACCAAAAAAATTATTTCAGTTGATGCAATGGGCGGCGACCATGCCCCGACCGCTGTGTTTGGCGGTATGAACCAGTTTTTGTATCAATATGGTGAAGGAAGCGCTTTCTTTCGTGTTTTTGGCCCAGAACAAAAGTTACGCAATTTATTAAAGAAATTCCCGCGTGTCGCGCGTAATTGCGAAATCATTAATGCTGATGAAGTAATTTCTGGCACCGATAAAATTCGCGATGTTATCCGCCATGCCCAGGGGACATCTATGTATATGGCGATTAAGGATGTCCGCGAAGGGAACTCCGCGGCGGTTGTGTCTGCCGGAAATACTGGTGTTTTAATGGCGCTTTCTAAATTGGCATTGAAAACGGTTGATGGAATTTCCAGACCTGCGATAACAACAATGTTACCGTCTGGTGACGGGGACAGCCGGGTTGTGGGGCTTGATTTAGGTGCAAATGTTCAATGTGACGAAGAAATTTTGTTTGATTTTTCTATTTTGGGCAGTGTCTATGCCGAAATTATCGGCGGTATGACACGTCCACGCGTTGGTATTTTAAATATCGGCGAAGAAGATACCAAGGGCAGTGAGACACTGCAAAGATTGAACAAGGTTTTGACAGAACACATTGATGAATTGCCTTATGAATACATTGGCTTTGTTGAGGGTAATGATGTCACATCGGGCAAGGTTCAAGTTGTCGTCACAGATGGCTTTACAGGCAATGTAATGTTAAAAACAGTAGAAGGGACCGCAAAATTAATTTCCCGCATTGTGAAAGCAAATTATAAGCGTTCTCTGCTGGCAATTCTTGGCACCTTTTTCCTTATTCATTTGTTCAAAAGGTTAAAGAATAAAATAGATCCACGTTCTTATGCTGGGGCGGTATTTTTGGGTCTTAATGGGTTTTCAATAAAAACGCATGGAAATTCTGATGCACTTGCTTGGTCGCACGCATTGGAATATGCGGCAAATTTGTGTAAATCCGACTTTTACGGCAAGATAAGCGAATTAACCAATTCTTTATCAAATATCAAAGAAGAATTAAAGAAAACGGAATAAAAAATGCCAATGGCATTTTTTTTATTGATAATCACCCAATTGTTATTGCCCACAATTTATAGAATAAATAAAATAAAAAAGCGTTGTTTCCAACGCTTTTTTTTAGTATTTATTGAGAATTTACTTCCTCACAAGTCACTTGACCTGTTGAGTTATTAAAAGATCCTGAACCATAACCACATCTTACAGAATTATCTATGCAGGCATAGTGGAAATTCCCAATAGTAAGCGAATATGTCCAATCCCCGTTAGATCCACCTAATGTTTCTTCGCTTTGAACAGCTCTCATTGTGTAACCGTCTGGGCAAGTGCACGAAGCAATACGACCACCAGCAGAAACCATTTTGACCATAGCTCTTTTTCCTGTCAGTACATCACCACTCAAAGAAGATGCATCTATTGGTGCATAAGGGGCATCATCTGGGTAGTCCTCTGTTAATCGCATGTTCGTATCCACAAGGGTCATAACGGTCGGACAATCTGTACAATACACACGACCGGTTCCGTCATCAACCATATATTGATTTTCTGGACATGTTAACATAATACTTGCAACCCAGTCAGACATCGCACGCAATGTCAATTTCACACCATCTGTGATTTGATATCCACCCACAGACATACATGTTGTGATTTCCGCGGCACATGCATTAATCGCTGTTTTGGTAGCGGTTGAATCTGGGGCCGTTTCATCATATCCATTTGTGGATAAACATGATGTAACATCGTTACGGCAACCCTCTGCATAATCGGCGATGATTGCGTCTTGTTGCACCTTTATCTTGGCCAGTGTATTGTTCAGATATTGACGAACAACTTCGTTATCTGGAACATACTTTTTGGTTGATTTACGACTGGACGAAGATGAATATGTGTAATCTTGACATTGTTTAAAGACAGATGCACACATTCCGTGAACCTTGTCATTGGAATCGATATAACCAATTTTTTGCAATAAATACAGCGCCATATTGTCTGTATAAGTGTTATCTTTTGATTTTGTATAATCTGATTTCCACTTAGTTAAATATGCATCAATATATCCACCAAGGTTTTCTTTTTCACCCATACCCCACGCATTAAATTTGTTACCAGCAGTGGAGGAGGCGCCACCCGTACAACCATCTAAATTAGAATTTGAAGAAGAAGATGCATTACCCGTATAATCCCATGTAGAATAAAGGTTATACATACCGCCACTTACCCATTTCGATTTGCACACACAAGAACTACATTCGCTACTGGTAGCGGAATAATTTGTGTTAAGGGGGTCATCAGTGCGTCCTCCAAAATCATAATCGCCAGGTGCTGCATAACATGCTGTTGCACACATTGTGTCTTTGGTCTTTGGTTGACCACCAGAAACACCAGGCGTTCCGCCCTTTACAATTTCGCCATTTGCCAAATATTTACCGGTTGGGTCCAAACATAATTCATAATCGGTTCCACAGATATATTCGTCCTGCATACAAGAGTCAACTGCCGCGATACATCCACGTAAATCATATGAATTCTTGTTTTGCGCCAAAAGCAAACGCGCCTGTTGCAAAATAGTGGTTGCATTTGTCACATTTTGTTTCATTTCAGCATTTGCATCATTCAAAGAACGTTCATACAACACACATTGCTTATCAATTTCCAAATCATAAGCATTTGTTATGATATTGGCATCAATACCCTGGGTTGTGCAGGAATTCAGCACCGCTGTTTTACATCTGTTTGCCGCAGTTTTATATAATTGTTCGCCACGTTGATTGGAAACACTTGATGAATTGTTATTCATATTCAAGAATGAATTCAAATCAAACCCAGCAGAAAAGTCAGCTGTCAATAACCCATTCATATCCAATGTCAAACCACTTGTGACATTACTTGCCGCAGATGGTGTTGAAACATCAACAATTTTCTTTTTAATGCTGTCCAAACTGTTTTTCAAACGCGAAGAATCAGTTGTGGATTTCATGGTAAGTTCTGCTTCGGTTTCTGTGAATAATGCTTCAATCTGGTCAGATGTTAAACCGATGTATCTTATTTGTTGAACGACACTTTGGAAATCTTCAGTTGCCTGGGCCAATGTTTGTTCTATTTTTTCATAATTTTTGATATTTTTGGAACAAGAACATCTACCCTGGTTATCATCCAATATATTACAATAATTATCCATACAAGCCGCGTATTGTGCCTTGCAATAATCGGTCAATTCGGCAATATTTGTTAAATTGTTGGTTGTAGAAGTGACATCTTCTTGGGTAATAGTTGTCGTTGTTGTCACAGGTGCAACCGGAGTAGAAATACGCGCAGAAGCACGACGATTCGCAACACCAACACGGGATGAACCACTTGGGTTATATAATGCAGTATTACCAGAGGCAGGGATAACAGTGATACCGCCACTTGTTCTGTCGCCAGACATAACCTGGCTGTTATACACACCGACACGTGCCGTCACAGGTTTAGAAGTTTGGGCGTTGCGCGAAGTAACCGCACGCGAAGCATTTGATGTTCCGCGTGTTGTCGCTGTTTTTGCAGTACGCGCCACAGTTCCGCGTGATGTTCCAGATGTCGCTGTTCTTGGCGAAGAAGCAACCGCACGTGAAGCCGTATTTGTCCGCGAAGAAGTTGTTGCCCCAGACGATATTGCACGCGTGGCAGATGTCGAACGATTTATATTTGTTCGTTGCCCAACATTTTTTTGTGCAACAGATTCAGCAGAATCTTCTGCCATTGTTGCATCATCAGCATATTCGACAACTTCGTCGTAATAAACCGGTGCAACCTCTGCAAAAGCAGGCAAAACCAGCAAACCACTTAACACACTAATAAATCTTTTCATGAGATTTCCCTTTCCTTTTTCTACCATTTTATCACAATATCAAAAATCGCGCAAGCACAAAAATAAAGTTTAAACAAAAAATTTCCCTGATTATGTATCAAAGTGGAATTAATAATGCGGGAAAATTTATACTGTAACAGGAAATAGATAATTCCCCGCCTGGGGCGGGGTGGACGCGAAGTGAATGGGGAGGGTTGAAGTTTTCAACCCAAAGTGTCTGTGCCTGCCATCCGAAGCTTTAGCGAAAGGTGGTCATGCTGAGCGAGTGTGAACGAGCATGAGCGTCTATATATTTTTGCATTGCTGATACTTTGATATATATGGATTCCCACGCTTCGCTCGGAATGACACAAAAGCAAAGATGGGACTTTTAATTCTTTTCCTGCATATTTGAGGATAAAACCGCTACAAATCAGCCATTTTTTAATTTTTTTAAAAATAATCAAAATTTATACTTGACCCGCGATTCGTTTTTGTTTTAAGATGTTTGTATAGACAAGGTGGAGGAACCTGTAAGCCCCCAGAAATCTGGTGAAAACCGGAAATCTGGGAAAAAATAACAACTGGGAAAAAATAAAAGTAAAAAATTGTAAATACAACAGTAAATACAATGAAAGGTTTATTTTTTCTCATAAAACAAATGACTGGAAGGGAGGAACCAATGTCAAAAAACATAAAAGAGATTATGATTGCTCTGGATAAAGTTTTGACAACGACTGTATGGGTCAACGCGGATAGACAGATAGTATCGCTTAGTGACGAATTGCATATTGGAAAAAACAATGCGCCACGGTCTATCGAAGATTTATCTCGTGCTGCACTGATTGGCGCATATGTTTCGTTGCAAATCAGAACAGACAATTTTGATGTGGCTGCTGAAACTTTGGAAACACCAGATTTGGCACTGCGTGTCAAAGAAATGGTATTTGCCGAAGCGAAAAAGATTATGGATGCAGAAAAATCAGAAACTAAATCTGCAAATCGCATGGCCGCATAACACAGTTTCCGCTATTGCGGAAGGAAGGGAGCCCCGCCACAGATGAATTTCTGTGGCGGTTCTTTTATCTTCCGTGATTCAGCATACGAACATCATCAAATTCTGGGTGATGCATAAATATTTCAGAAATATACGGGCATATTGAAATTATTTTGCGGTGCTGATTGCGTGCCATAGAAATTATTTCTTGGATCAAATACAATTCGATTTCATCTGCGTTATAATTTGAATCTATTTCTGCATCGGAGATGATAATTTTATCTGGACCTGTACGAACAAAAAACAAACTGCCGATTTGTTTGCCATTACATATTGCGCAAAGCCGACAACCGTTATCTTTGATTATAAAAGTTATATCTTTTTTGTTCATAAGAAAAATCCTGTGCATTTTATTTTTAATATAACACAGGATTATTTTATGACCTATAAGATTGATTTCTTTCTAGATTGAATCAAAGTTTTTACGAATAATTTTCGCACTTTTGCGCAAAGCATTTTTTTCATTTGTATCCATCTTTGGTTGCAGATTCATAATGACACCATTTGCACCGACTATGCGTGGCATAGACATAGCAACTGCATCTTTGCCAGTGCCACTAACGATGGATGTTGTTAAAATTCGTTTTTCATCGTTCACAATCGCGTATAACAAATCAACAACAGCCGCGCCAATTCCGTCCCATGTTGCACCGCGTCCTTTGATAATTTCATAAGCTGCATTTTTTACGCGATGTTCAATAGTTTTGCGTGTTGTCTGTGGCATTGAAATTTTTGCTTGCTTACAAAAGTCATCAATTCCAATTCCACCGATACAAATTGTGGACCAATTTACAACAGACGAATCGCCGTGTTCGCCCAATACATAAGAAGTAATTGAACGCGTAGATACATTTAATTGTCGTGATAAAATAATTTTCAAACGCGCAGAATCAAGCATTGTCCCGGTTCCAATAACACGTGATGTGGGTAATTTAGATAACTTCTGTGCCAACATAACCATAACATCCAACGGATTTGTAACAATAATTAACTTTACATTTTTGTTATCAACATTTGCCATAACGCGTGGAACAATATCTTCAATCACAGCTGCGTTTTTGTTCAGCAAATCCATACGTGTTTCGCCAATGCGTTGATTTGCTCCCGCCGCAATAATAACTATCTCAGAACCTTTGATAGCACGATAGGTGCTGACCGCGGTTATTTTAATATCATAAGAAAAAGCAGATGCGTGTCCCAAATCTTCGGCGGCAGCGCGTGCGCGAATACCGTCCGTATCAAATAAAACAATTTCACGCACCAAACCCGTCTTTTGAACAGCAGTTGCAATCGCAGAACCAACCGTTCCCACACCAATAATTGCTATTTTCATATATCTCTCCTGATTTTGTTGTAATAATTATACCACAAAAAAGTATTTGATAAAAATATTTATATTTTGCTATTATTCCCGACATCGAAAAGGACAAAATTCATGAAAAAAATTTTATGCTTTGGTGAAGTAGGCGATAAATATAAAAAAGCAATTGAATCAGCAATGCAAAAATGTCCAAATTTGGCTGGCTGGGAATCTGCGCCAGATGGTGATGAATTACCGGTTTGTGATGATGAATTGGTTTTGATGAAATGTGATATACACAGTGATGATTTTTTGCGTCATATAATTGCAATAAATAAAAAACAAAATAATGGTGAAAAATTTTATTTAACACATTGTGCGATATTTTATGATAAATCGGGTGTGCGACCACCGTTTATTTTGACTGATGCGGCTTGTGTTCCATATCCAGATGAAAATCAATTAACACATATTGTGAATAATGCGGTTAATTTATTTGGTCAGGTTATGGATAAAACGCGCGCACCGTTTATATCTCTTATATCCGCAGGTGGCGATACAAATACAAAAATAGCACCACTTTTGCACGATTGGCACGAAATACATAAAAACGAATTCCCGGAAAACACATTGCGTATTGAACAGTTAGATGTTGCGCTGGATAAAGATATTCGACATGAAAAACATCTATCTGGCGAAATCGCAAACATTGTTGTTGTTGATAATATCAATACAGGCAATGCGATATTTAAATCTTTATCAGTTTTGGGAAATTGGGAACCAGCATGTTTTTTAATGGGTGCAAAAAATATGGTTGTTTTAAATTCCCGCGGCGCAACCGAGGGCGCATTGGTGCGGAATATTGTGTTGGCAACCAAAGATTAAACCTTATTTGTTAGATTTTATTTTTTGTGTTATAATTGTCATAAAAAGAAGGAGTTTTTTTGATGTTTGATTTATTAAAAAAATTAATTAATAAACCTAAACCATGTAGTAATGGTGTTTCTGTGCGTGATTTTTATAATGAATCTGCTGAAAAAGAATTTATGCGAACAACAAAAAATGCTGCTCATATGTTAGAATTTCAAACTACAGAATATTTTTATAAAAAATATCTTAAAAAAGGAATGAAAGTTTTAGATGCGGGTGGCGGACCAGGACGTTACACAATCGATTTAGCAAAGCAGGGTTGTTATATGACATTGCTTGATATATCTGACAAGGAATTAGAGATTGCAAAACGAAAAATAAAACAACATCATGTTGATAAATTTGTTGATTCTGTGGATTTGGGATCTATTACAGAGTTGCCATATAAAGATAATTCTTTTGATATGGTCTTGTGCATAGGTGGACCTTTGTCGCATCTTCGTACTGACAAAGAACGTCAAAAAGCAATCAAAGAATTAGTTCGTGTTGCGAAAATTGATGCACCAATATTTATCTCTGTTATGGCTCGACCAGCTGTATTAAATTTGTGTGTTAAAGATTTTAAAGAATATATTAAATCATATGGCTATAAAGATAATAAGTATGATTTTTGGAAAGAGACACGTTTGTTAATACAACAAGGTGATGACAATTGGTTTGTTGGGTGTTCTTATGCTCATTTTTTCTGGCCTAGTGAATTGAAAGATTTAGTGTTAAAAACTGCTAAAAACACAAAGTTATTACATCAGGTTGCTTTGGAATGGCCAAACCAGAATGCACACAAAGAGTTCAATGAAATTGCGAAAAATAAAAAGCATTATAAAAAATGGTTAGATTTGCATTTTTCTGTTTGTGAACACCCAGACATGTTATCGCTAAGTGCACATATAATGATTGTTATTCAAAAAAAGAAATAAAAAAATCGCCCGAACGGGCGATTTTTTAATGTTGTGATAATTTTGAAATTAAATCTTTGGTTGTTTTCAAATAATCATTTACATCTATTGCATTTGGCAATTTTGATGTATCAAAATTATTAACACGATATTTAACTTCTATTTGATTATTTGCCAAATTCTTGGTTGACACAATCAAACGAATTGGTGCAGCAATTAAATCAGCATCAGCAAATTTTTCACCAGCACGATTGTCACGATTATCCAATAAAACTTCTATGCCAGATTTTTTCAAATCGTTATAAATTTTTTCAGCCAATTCAAAAGTTTTATTTTCTTTATCTGGCAATCCAATTACTTCCACTGCAAAAGGTGCAGTTTCCATATTCCAAATTGGACCGTTGTCGTCTGCGCTTTCTTCGATAATTGCCGCCATAACACGTGTTACACCGATACCATAGCAACCCATAATCGGTGTTTTTTCTTCGCCGTTCACATCAGTATATGTCATATGCATTGATTCAGTATATTTTTTACCCAGTTGGAAAATATTTCCGATTTCTATGCCACGAACTTTGTTTAATGGCTTTCCACATTTTGGACAAACACTAGAATCTGTTTCTTCTAATTCTTTATTGGCACGAAAACCGCAATCACAAATATACAAAGTATCTTCGCCCATTTCGTTAATCAATTGGAATTCATGTGCAATTTTTCCACCCATATCGCCAGTAGAAGACATAACATCTGTCACGTTTTTAAGACCACATCTTTTGAACAATCTGTAATACGCATCAAAACAACGTTTATAATATTTTTCCAAATCTTCTTGGGTTTCGTGGAAAGAATAACCATCTTTCATAATAAATTCACGCGTTCTGATAAGACCGGCACGAACACGTAATTCATCACGAAACTTTGTTTGAATTTGGTATAACATAAAAGGCATTTGACGATAGGATTTCAATACAGAACGTGCATAATCAGTCACAACTTCTTCGTGTGTTGGGCATATTACATAATCTGTGCCACTTTGCCCTTTGAACTTTGCCAAAACACTCATTGCATCATAACGACCTGTCTCGCGCCATAAATCTGCACTGCATACCACAGGCATTAAAATTTCTTGACCTTCAACAGTATCCATTTCATCACGAATAATGTTTTCGATTTTACGAACAACACTCCAACCCAATGGTGTAAGGGTATATCCGCCCTGGAAAGTTTGATAAATATATCCACCCTTAACGGCAATTTTATGACCACGAGTTGTTGCGCCTGCGACATCGCCATATAGCCGATTAACACATAATTTTTCTATTCTCATTTTTTCTACTCTTTTCTATTATTTGTTTTTCATATATTCTTTTGAAATTATTTCATGCAGGTGTTCTGCCATTTGTTTTCTGTCCATACCCCTTAAATCGGGGACGGGTAAAACTTCGATTTCAACCAAGAAACCGCCCAAGCACATTATATGAAACACCTGCATAAACGCGCTGCGTTCCACCTTGCAGTGTGGGCCACAATCCATTTTTGCATTGGAAAAGTAAGCAAAATGATTTGCCAGGTCAATATCACTTATTTTTGTGCCGTCTTTTAATCGATAATGAATAACGATTGGTTGCACAGTAATCCCAGTTTTTTCAACAATATCAAACATAGAACTTTTGAATTGTTTTACATATGCACCATTTGTTGATGTCCCTTCGGGAAAAATGAACATTGGATAATCAACAGAATCTAATTCGTTTTTAATTTGATTTAATGCCTCAATCGCATGTGAAGGACGGCGATCGATAAATACAACACCAAACTTTTTTGCTATCCAGCCAACCAATGGCCATTCGCCAATTTCTTTTTTGCCAAAGAAAGAGCCACCAAACGCCACCGGCATAGTTGCCAATTCAAACACAGAAATATGATTGCACACACAGAGCAGGGGTCTTTTTGTCGAAAGTTTTCCTTTTACTTTGTATTTAACACCTGTCATAAAATTAAATTGACGCATAAAAAATTGCATGTATTTAACAGACAATTTTCCCTTTGGAATAAAAAGCAAAACAAAGGCATTTATAAACACCATCAACCAAGCAATCATAAACCATAAAAATTTTATTGTTTTAATAAAAAAGTTTGGTTCGCGAATTTGCATTATTGTTCCTCTGTGTTTTCGGTTTCTTCTTTGTCGATGTATTCAATATCATCAGCATCTTCACGCATAAACAATTCGCCAAATGCCTTTATCGCCTTAGCGGTGCCGGTAAACGGTGACATAATTATGCGGGTCAAAAGATGTAATGGCCCTTCCTTGATATCGAATTCATCAAAAGCAGTTTCAGAACCAGCAAAATGTTTTTGGAATATCTTGTCTATTTTTTTCGTTTGAACCAAAACAAACACATCATATGTTCCAAAAGGTTTATCGATAAACACCCCGCGACCAAAAGTCGCCCCAAGGCGCAAATACCCCTTAATCAAAGGTGTCATTTGTTTTCTTGCTTCGTCTTCGTTAACAAAAGCGCGTGGCAAAATATTCATCTGGGTCATACGCGGATCAACACTTGGGTCTAGATTTTCTTTTAACACCGTTGCCAACAAATGCGAAGGTGATAAACAGTTGTAATAAAGATAAGATAATGCCTGGGCAGATTGTGCAGGATTTGTTCCAACAAAAGAAGGAACACCGAATAAAAGAACAACTTTGCGTTTTACGACATATTCGCATAATCCCGCCCAAAGCAAACGAATAACCAAACCGTCATCGCGATATTCTTTTTTTACGCAAGCACGTGACATTTCTGCGATATTGCCACGAACTTTTTTTATTTTTGATAAATTAAATTCACTTTCGGTATAAAAGCCGCCCATTTTTTCAGCGGCATCCCTGTCAATAATACGATATGTTCCAACAATTTTACCATTATGTAAAACCGCCATATAATCGGCATATGTATCATAGGCATCATATTCTTCGCCCAAATTTTTTTGTTCTTCGGTTGCGGATGCGCCTTCTTCCAAACAGAAAACTTCGTAACGCAACTGGCGCACCATTTTTCTTTCTTCTTTGTTGCGGGTAAGACGCACTTCGAAATCACGAACTTTTATAGCCATAATATAATTCCTTTATAATAATCCAGATAATATTACCAAAGAAAAACTTCACAATCAATTGTTTTTATTTCTTCTGGACTTTTGGAAAAATTGGTATAGGAGGGAATGTTTTTTACTTTAATTTATCAGACAACTCGGCAATCGCGATTGCATACCAAGATGAATTGTTCCATTTTTTTATCCGATAAAAATTCGGGTATGTTAAATATGCTTTTATAACAGGGGTTGGCGCGACATCTGAATCCAGGTTTTCATCTGTTTGAGATTCAAGCATTTTATCAATATTCTTTACATCTGCAACCAAACCAACAACTGTATCATTTGCATCAACCGGTGTTCCGTCCATATTCATCACACCCAACTTTGCCCATTCTGTGAAAGTTTTCTTTGCATCGCCCCCCATTAAATCCCTGTCGAAATCAGCCGGCAAAATAACACGATGCATAATCGGTTCATCTTGGTTCCATCCCAATTTGTTCAAATAATTCCCGGCACTATACATCGCATCACCAACACTGTGAATAATATCAACGCGACCATCATTATTACCATCCATACCGTATTGAGCCAATGTCGTTGGTATAAATTGAAAATGTCCCATCGCGCCCGCCCAAGAACCATAAATATTATTGATTGCCAATTTATTTTTATCTGCGATTTTCATTAACGCGATTAACTGTTTTGAAAAGAATTCTTCGCGCCGCCCTTCGTAAATCAAAGTTATAAACGCATTGGTTAATTGGTATTTGGATTTAACCTCTCCATAATTAGATTCCATACCCCAAAAAGCCAATGTCACATTGCGTGGAATACCAAATTTGTTTTCAACATTTGATAGCAATGTTGGATAAGTAGCGCGTTGTTTCTTTCCATTCTTTACGCGGGTATCACTTACCGTGCGATTTAAATATTGTTCCAGTGTCAATTTAAATTCGGATTGATTTCTGTCTGATTTTACAATTCCAGGAATAAATACTGGTGATTTTAATGTTTCATCAATAACAGATTTATCTATGTTTTCTGCGGTTGCTTTGGTGCGAATATCTTGCATAACTTTTTCCCATCTGTCCAAATCAAAAGAACCGCGTTCTGCAAAAGTCGCAGTTACAACAGATAAAAAAAACAACCCACAAAATACAGGCAATTTAAATTTCATATTACCCCACATTTACTTAAAACGAATATTTCAACCCAAGGTGCAAACCAAAGGAGCGCCATGTCGCTTCCTTTAATGCCTCACTCACGTGTTCGGTGTATGCAGGAACTTCTTCTGCATACCAGTTTCCTGGATTCAGTTCATCTTCGTAATACACGACAGATTTTGCAACATACAATTCCCCAGAAATTTTACCGACATGGAAATAGTCAGTGTCCGCCTTTAATGATATTTGCATGCGGTCTGATAATTGATAGGAATATTCTAATTCGGCTTCATAAGCAAAAGCACCGTTATCCCCTTCATCCAGGAAACTAGGGTTTTGTTGCCAATCATCACGATTGGGCCATGTTCCTTCGGATGAGTACTTTGGCATACTGACCTGGGCATAAAAACGAAGTTTATCTGACAGTGTCATTTGCTTTTCAATTTCCAGTCCAAGATAGAAACCACTCCACGTAGTGTTATAAATATGAGTAGTTCCTTCAACTGTGATTGCACCATCACCACCAATAACAACACAGTCACCTTCGGCAACACCCCACGGCAAAGTTCCCATACTGGAAGAATAATCAACCGTAGTCAAAGATGGTCCCAACGGATATAAAACGCCATCAATGGCTGTTCCGCCAGAAGGTGCCAAAACAACCTTGATATCTTCGGGCCCCATACAAACCTGGCGCAATTCGGAATCATCAGAAACATACACATCCGTTGGTACTGCATAATAATTACCCAATTCATCGCCAAAAACATAATCGCCAGAACTGGTCATCAAAGGAAGATAAACACCAGGATTTGGATATAAATGATTAGACATTTTCAAATTATGTTTGAATATTTCATATCCGATGTGCGGGCTTATTTTCCAGCCACCCAAATTCCAAATATGATGCGCAGAAACACCGAGTTTTATTCTATGAGAATAACCACTTTGGTCACCCATGGATATGGTGAATATCCCTTCGGTTGGTATAGAATAATCATATGGTTCCAAATCATAGTCCATAGAAAGACCACCGGCGAACATGCTGCCATAAGTATAATCACCATAAACAGCCAAATCAAAACCGCGTATATCAAAAATGTGTTTTAATCCGGCATTAAATTCATGAAACCACATATCATCCCATTCAAGAACAGAATTGACACCAGTTTTAAATTCAAAGTCAGCAAATCGAACCCCGTATCCACCATATATAGTTGTATTGTGTTCAGTGGCAGGTTTTGCAATACCATTAGTTGTCTGTGTTCCGCGCACATCATATTGTTCTACATCATAAACATATGTTTGTTGGGGACGCGGCACCTTGTAAGAATATTCGCGTGTTCCAATAACTTGCTTTCTTCCCGAAGTTCCGACATATCCAGTATATCCATAATCTTGATATTTGCCGTAACCGATTTTGTTCGCGTTCGGAGAACCACGGTCAGCATAATATGCAGGCACACCCTCATTCGATGCGGCGCAAGCGAAAGACGGCACAAAAGCAAGTAAAA
Organism: uncultured Pseudomonadota bacterium; assembly: GCA_902771095.1. Classification (GTDB taxonomy): domain Bacteria; phylum Pseudomonadota; class Alphaproteobacteria; order Rs-D84; family Rs-D84; genus Enterousia. Next base: position 1,759 of record CACXVH010000017.1, on the reverse strand, counting down.
ATGCTAAAAAATTCCTTTTCATTTTCCTTTCTTGGAACCATTATAGTATAAAAAATATTTTTAAGTAAAGCATTAATTTAGATTGAATTTCATTTTTTTATAATTACTATTTTTTGTATGGCTTTTTCACATAATATTTATATGCATGTCCCTTTTTGCATGTCTAAATGCAATTATTGCGCTTTTTATTCGACTGCATGTTCTAATCCAGATTGGGAAAAATACGCAAATGATATATGTAGCGAATTAAAATTTTGGTCTAGAAAGTTGGGCAAAGTAAATGTCCCGACAGTGTTTTTTGGTGGCGGGACACCATCTTTGATGCCGGTTAATGTTTTTGAACAAATAATGAATTGTGTTCGTGAGTGTTTTTGTATTAAAGAAAATTGTGAAATCACTTTGGAATCTAATCCGGGAACAATTGATAAAGACAAATTATCTGAATTTGTATCAATGGGGATAAATCGATTGTCTGTGGGTGTTCAATCATTAAATGACACGGAATTAAAATTTTTGGGTCGCCGACACAATGTCAAACAAGCATTGAATTTATTAACACTAGCACAAAATATGAATTTGCGTATATCTGCTGATTTTATTTATGGTCTGCCGAATCAAAATGTGCAATCTGTGATTGATTTGTGTAATGACATAAATAAATTGGAATTAAAACATGTGTCGTTATATGAATTGACAATTGAAAAAAATACTCCATTTGGAAAAATGAATCTGAAAATGCCAGATAATGAAACAATGGCAGATATGTATCTGGCGATTAGCGATAATTTGTCTTTGCCACGATACGAAGTTTCAAATTATGCAAAACCTGGCTGTGAATGTAGACATAATCAAAATATATGGGATGGGGAACCTTATATTGGAATTGGTCGTGGTGCGGCGGGTCGTGTTTTTATTGATAATGTTTGGTATGAACAAAATGGCGCAAATGAATTATTTGAACCAATCAGTAATGAAATGCGCGCCGTTGAAAAAATCTTAACAGGCATGCGGACAATGCGCGGTGTAAAATTAACAGATGATGTTAAAAATCAAATAAATTTTGATTGGGTGGATTTGCACAAAGATTTGGTTGAATTAAATTCTGAATATTTGCATACTACCACGCGTGGGTTATTAGTATTAGATGATATAATAACGGATTTGATAAAATGAAAAATAAATTTTTAAACTTAATTGGGATAGTTGCCGTGTGTATTGCGGTATTAATTGCTGTGTTTATTAAAAAGGAGAAAATTATGCAGGTTGGAATTAAAGTTGAAAATATGGACATCGGTGTTAATCCAGGAAAAGATTTTTATGATTTTGCAACAATCGGTTGGCGCAATAATAATCCACTTCCAAACGATTATACACGATTCGGTTCTTTCGAAGTATTAATAGAAGACAATAATAAACGCGTGCGTGAAATTGTGGAAAATGATAACGACAAAATCGGTATGCTTTATAAAATTGCGATGGATGAAGAAAAATTAAACGCGGATAAAACAAAACCTGTTCAAAAATATATTGATGAAATAGATAACATAAAAACAAAAAATGATTTGCCAAAATATTTGGGAAAAATGCATAAATTTTCTTCTGCCTTTTGGGGTGATGGTGTCGGATTGGACGAAATGGACAGCGAACATTATCTTTATAATGTGGGGCAGGGTGGAATCGGACTATCGCGTGATTATTATTTCGATGATGACGATAAATCAAAACGAATCAGAAAACAATATAAAAAATATATAAAAGA
>CACXVH010000016.1 GCA_902771095.1 uncultured Pseudomonadota bacterium | reverse complement strand
CATTAATTACTGCATTTCCGTTTTTATCCTTGATAAATTGGTCGTGTTCCGCACTGCCTTTGACAATAGCAACATGAGCTGCGTTTTCCAGACCATCAATTGGTACATCCAGGTCGAACTTAGCCGGACTGCCCGTAAACACAACACCTGCATCAAAATAAATCTTGAATCCCCAGAACAACCCCAAATCAAAACCTGTGCCAAGATAAGGTCCGTTATATTTCCAATCAGCCATTGCCTTGGCATGCATTTCATTCCCGACATAATAGTATTTATGTTCATTCAATTCGAATTCAATTTTTCCATCGTCTGGTGCCCCATGGATATCTGCATCCAAATCAAGTTTCCCCATAAAATAACCACCACTGACGCGCCATCCCCCAAGAAACCAAGTATCACCAAATGGATAAAAATCAATCATCGCGCCATAATGTTTAGCATTTAATTTAATATTATCAATTTTCAAAGTATCACCTATTTCAATACCGCCATGGTCGTCGACATAATGATTTATTCTTTTGTTCAAAGTATTCTTAATTGGGGACATAGTTGCAAAATCAAAACGAATTCCGAATCGTTTGGCCCAAAAAGAATCAAATTTTTTATTATTATATCCGATAAACCCATCAAGACCCGAAGTTGGCGACAGACCGACACCAAACTGCAAACCGTGCGGAAAGCGTGTCTTTGGATTAGAAACTGTTTTTATTTCTTGTGTTTGTTGTGCTTCAACGATTGGCGATTCCTTGGGTTTTGGTTGATTTTCAACCTTTTTGACTTCTTTGACAGTTTTAACTTCTTCGATTTCTTTTATTTCTTTGACTTTTTTAATTTCTGATGCTTGTTCTATCTGTTTTTCTTCTGTATTTTTAGCATTTTTAAATTGTTTTTCATATTGCGCAACAATTGCATCTGGCACAATACATTCTGATGCCACAGGTTCATCTGGTTCATTTCCGTATAGTTTTTGAACATCTTCCACGGCAAACACAGGCATAGTTAGCACTGCAAACACAGACAAAACAGATATTTTTTTCATGATTTTTTTCCTTTCCTTTTTTACCCCTTGGGAATTCAATCCTTAAGTATAAATATTTTAATTTTTTAACACAACACAAAAATTTTTGTTTTAAGTAGAGTATTTTTGTGGTAAAATAGGAATTATGAAAAACAAAGTTTCTTTTTTGGCAGCACTTGCAATATTGCTTGGCACCACTTGTGCGAATGCATCAGAATGCATTGGTGATGACTGTGATTTTCAACCTATAATCATTGAACAAAATATCGCACCTATGGATTTTGTCGAATTGGATGAACCATTAACACCAATTGTTGTGGACACAGAACCAATCGTTGCGCAATACGAAACATATGATGCGTGCGAATATACCGAAGAAGAAACATGTGTATATGATTACAATTGTCCTTTTGCTACGGCGGAAGAATGCGCAATTTGGTATAAAAAGCCGGCATATAAAACAAATCTTCATCCACGTGCCCCACATTTCAGTGATGTTCGCGTTGACGATATGTTGTATGCGATATATTCAAATTATGATATACCTGCGAACGCACCAGAAATGTCGCCATTATTGGACAGATATTTAATTTTGATGCGTGCATCCCGCGCCTGTTGCAGCGAAGGGATTATATACAAAATGCGCCAAAATGGTGCAAGTGACGAAGCAATTTATGAATTTTTAAAAGACGATGCGAATTATTATGCAGTTGCATCGCGCTGTATGGTGATGAATGACGACGAATTTATGGACTCTTATTCAAACGGTGTAACGAAAAAGATGGCAATTGATGTTCGTAATGCCTGTTTATGCAAGAATCGTCAATGGTTTGAAACATTGCTGGAACCATACTTTGATATATACGATCGCGCACCAATGTTTGAAGATCGCCCATTTGTATACAGTTATATAGACGATATGCAAAGACCAGTGACAGTATATATAAATGACGAAGTCCATAATACAATCGGACTTATAAATGCCTGCCCAAGATAAATGGTTTAAAAGTTTTTTTATAAAAAAAACACCGGATGAACCGGTGTTTTTTGTTTTTCTACAACATAACCAGAGATTATGGTTGAGGAACGACTTCCCATCCACCGAACGTATAACCTGTTCTTGTTGGTGCTGTTGGCAATGTGATACTGCCATCGTATGTACAGCTTGTATCCCCGCCTTGGTGAGCCGTTGTAGCACCATTGTCGTTCCATGTAATGGTTCCAATAGATTTTGCTGTCCATTTTGCACTACATGTAATCGCAGCATTATCAGCCACAACGTGATATGTCCCGGTGTTGCCACTTGTAATAGTTCCATTTGTTGCAGCATAAGTGATTGTGCCAGTTGCGCTTGCGTCACCAGTTGCCAAATCATAGTTACAATCCCATCCTGCGAATGTATAACCTTCGTACACGCAAGAACCAGGTGTTGTTGCAATCGTGAACGATTCGTCATATGTCAAAGTTCCACCTGTTGGGGCCTCACCAGACAATGTTGTTGTTCCAGGTTGCGTGCCACAGTTATATGTAAGTGTTCCTGTATGAGCAGACCATTGAGCAAATACAGTGGTATCTTCGCCAATTGCGCCAGGTGTAGAACCACTTCCATTGGACTGTGTATTCCATCCAGTAAATGTATAACCTGTCAAAGCTGGATCAGTTCCAATTGTTGGTGTTGCCAAATCCCATTGTGCATACCATGTTTGATCTGCAGAAGCACCACTAGCAGCATTAGCACCTTCTTGAGTCAAAGCACCAGCTGCAGTTATATATTGAGTGCTTCCTGATGTGCTATCAAAGAACCCTAAGAAATCTCTTTGTGCTGCAACCGAAGCACTAGAAGATGTAAAGCTAGCTTCTGATGCCTGGTGACCATTTGGCAGGTTGTAATCATACACATAATTAACCGTAATACCTGTTGCATCAGTAGAAATGATGTCAGTTCCACTAACAGATTCGCCAGTCAAATCACCGGTCTGAGAGTTAATACCTGTCCAAACTTTTGCTTGTCCTGGGACAGAATACATCGGTGTTGGTGCAGCGGCAGTGTCACCACCCGTTGCAGTAGTATTACCAAGATTTGAATTTAATACGATTTCATAGTGGTTGTTATTCCATAATGCTTTCAATGTAGTAGGACCGCTGTAAACACCCAAGTTAGGTTGAGTACATCCCGTGCTTTCTGTTCCAGAAGTAGCACCAGACCACGAAGCAGTCGCGAATGCAGGACATGCCATGCATAAGACAAGCCCTGATGTTAAGAATATTCTTTTCATTTTTTCCTTCCTTTTTTTGACCTAACAAAAAAAGGCGGGGAATTACTATTGTTCACAAATGAAAATATACAATATAAAAATCAAGGGTAAAAATTATTCCGAACTTATCCTTGGGGGAAAACAATTCTTTTCTTGTGGCGAAAATCTTGGAAAAATGAAAAAAATTTGAAAAAAATCAAATTTTTGAAATTTTTTACTTGCGCAATCGATTCGTTTTTTTCTATGATTAAAACATAAGCTTAAAAATAATAGGCTTAGGAACCTAATTAATCCCCAAGTTCCTTGCGGATTTTTGGGGAGAAACAAAAAAAGGAAGGAAAAAATGAAAAGAATATTCTTAACATCGGGGCTTGTCTTATGTATGGCATGTCCAGCTTTGGCTACAAACGTTACCGGTAATGGTAATGAGTGCGTTGTTGGAACAATTGGTGTGTCTGACCCAGGTTCAACAGCAAATCTGCAAGCTCAGTGGCACCCAAATAAATCAACCATAACTTTTGTTAATGATTCTAGCTACACGCAATCAGCATGTACAAACAATCAAACTGTTACACATGACAATGCGACACCTTCAAATCCTGCTGGATTAACCACAATCTATGGAATAGGTGTATATAATACCGCAGATAATGTAACTTCTTTGAATTATTCCACAAAGACACCAGTGAGCAGCTTCACTACTCCTGTTTTGACTGGTTATAATTTTGAAGGTTATTACACAAATGATGCTACCCCTGTACAAAAGATCAGCAATAACGGTACTTTGGATGCTAACTTGAAAACATGGTTAGGTGCTTCATTAGACGATGATTCTGGCGTCTTGTACGCTCATTGGTCACCAAAAACTTACACTGTAACATACAGCTGTGGTGATGGTAATCAAAAATCAGGATTTACATCTACTACGACCACTACTTATGATGACTGTTACACATTGCTTAGTGATACCGCTCAGTGTGAATATACAGGACGTACATTCGACCATTGGGAATGTCATAAAACAGGTGACGATTCCACAGCTTGGTCATATGTTGCATCTGGAACATGGACTACAGATCATGATGTTACATGTACTGCAATCTGGACTGACAACACTATTAACCTTACTTGGGATAAAAATGGTGCTGATTCCGCCGATATTTCAGCTACAACATGTACATATGGCAGCACAATCTCATTACCACAACAACCAACCAGAACAGGTTACACATTCGATGGATGGGAAGTTCACAATACTGGGAACTAAACCAATCTGTTGGTTTGAAAAACAAAAAACACCGGTTCATCCGGTGTTTTTTTAATTCATTATCTGTTATTTTGTCACTGTATCCGCAATCTTTTTTACAGCCAGATTTTCTACATATGCTTTCTTTGCCATTTTGTCCAGGCGCGTTGGGTTTTCAAACAACTCTGACAATGTAGATGATAACCATTTCACAGAAAACTTGTCTTGTGACACAGCAAACCCGCCGCCCAACTTTTCAAACGATGCTGCGTTTGCTGCCTGGTCTGGGTTTATATTCAACGGAACCAATATCGCAGGTCGCCCAATCGTTTCCAATTCTATGACTGTGCTTGCACCACTGCGCCCAATCACCAAATCTGCGTCCACAATCGCGGTCGACATATCGCGTATAAACGACAACACATTTGCGTGAATTTTATGTTCTGCATAAAATCTTTGTAATTTTTCCACGTTTTCAGGACGCGTCTGGTGTGTTATGAATATTTTCTTACCTTTCATCTCTGCAATCGCCAATGGCACGATTTCATCCAGAATCTGTGCGCCCAATGAACCGCCTGTCACCAAGATTTTATTTTCATGCTTTAATGGTGCATGCGCGTTTTTAAGAAAATCTTCACGAACCGGCAAACCTGTATAAACAACATGCGCCTTGGCATCCGTTGGCATACCGTTCACTGTTTCAAAACTGGTCATCAATGTCTTTACCCAACGCATAGCAAACTTGTTCGCACGACCAATCGCCGCGTTCTGTTCGTGAAGATATGTTGGTATCTTCCACACATGCGCCGCAAATATAGCCGGTACAGATGCATAGCCACCAAACGCAACCATTCTGTTCGGGCGCGAAAATAAAAACCTTATAATCAGCGCAATTGCAGATACACCAATCTTGGACAAAGCAATCATTTGCTTAATACGAGATTTTGCGCCAACACCCGCCGCCCAGATAAATACACGGCGTGCTTTTTTCGGCTTGCCATCCATTACCATCTTGGACACGCGACCATCGCAAGAAATTGTTATTTTATGCCCGCGCTTTACCAATTCTGTCGCCACACTTAATGCAGGAAACACATGCCCGCCTGTTCCACCTGTCGCAATCCATATTTTCATATCTTTATCCCTTTCTGTTTTATCTGTTCCATGTGTCTTCGCGTATCAATGCCAATATCATTCCAAATATTATGCAAAATGTTACCAAAGACACACCACCATACGATACAAATGGCAATGTCATCCCTTTACTTATTACCAAATGCAGCGCTGTCATCAAATTAAAACAAATCTGACCCCCAAATAATGCCGCAGTTCCCGCAATAGCATAAACTACAAAATCTTCACGCGCATGGATTGCGTGTCGTATCAATTTGCTCAATACCAATAACAGCACTGTCACAAGTACTAAACAACCAAACACACCCCAATCTTCGGCTATTGATGCGTATACAAAGTCGTTCGTTGATTCTGGCAATACATCTTTGACATAAGCATCAGAACCACTTCCAAACAATCCACCATGTTTAATAGCGTTTATTGAATACCATGCCTGGGACCATCTGTCCACATCAAACATGTGATTAAAACGACCACGAACATGCGCCTTGGTCAAAATTGCAACCGCCCCCAAAAGCCCCAGCGCACCACCAAACCACGGCATAAGTTTCCATGGCAGACCCGCCACAAATAACATCACACCCAAAACACAAAAATAAAGTATCATATTCCCAATATCTGGATGCTTGAAAAATATCAGCAGACATAGGCAAAATATCGCGATATATGGCCACCAACTTATCCATTTTGCGCGCCATGCTTCCTTGTTAAAAAATATATCACTGCCATAAACACTTCGCATTTTGTTCAAAAACCACGCAGTTAAAACTATCAATGCGGGCTTTAAGACATCTGCGGGCATAAAACTAATCCCGCCACCAAGATTTGCCCAGCGCGCACTTCCCTTTACCGCAACAGGATGAATCAATGTGACTAATAACCCAAACAAACCGAATATTAAACACGCTATGGATAATCTGATAACAGTTCTTTTACTCATCATGCTGCATCCGAACAAGCACGCCAGTCCCAACATATAAAACGGAAATGCTTTTTTGAAAAAGAAAAACCATGGCTGACCCATCTTTGCCGCCTGGGCAGAACCAGCAGTTATCATCGTTATCGCCCCAATCACAATAAGCGCCAAAATTAACCCTAATAAACCGCGGTCTATTTCAAAATACCATGCTGTTAATTTACTTTCTTCGCCACGCGTTATTCTTAACATTTTTGACCTGCTTTATACAAACTTTAACAAAATCAAAGCACAACCAGCGAATAATATCGAAAGAACAAAAAATCTATCTACTATTTTTGTTTCTGGCCAGCCCAATTCTTCAAAATGATGATGCAGTGGTGCACGCAAAAAGATGCGCTTACCCGTTCCTGAAATCTTGCGCGTAAATTTGAAATACATAGTTTGTATAAAAGATGATAGTAAAATTAAAACTATCATACCTGCGGCAACACCCATTATGATTTCGGACTTTAACAACATCGCCACAGTTCCCATAAATCCACCAAGTGCCAGTGACCCTACATCGCCCATAAATATTGCAGCCGGTTTCGCGTTAAACCATAAAAAGCCAAGAATAGCACCAAATACAGCACCCAAAATACTATATAATGCGGTCGTTTCTGGCAAGAATATGACAGCATCCATAAACCCAGTTCGTGTTGCGCCATACAAAGCAATCGTCAAAACTATTAACACAGGAGTGTATAATTTTACCAACATACCGTCCAGACCATCTGTGATATTCGTTGCATTCGCAGACCCACATATAACAAAATACGCAAAAATGTAATATATAAACGCACATGTAATTGGTATTCCAAATAAATATCCCAAATTCCATGATGCCAAAGGTAATTCAATACTTGACCCCAAAACTATTGAATACTTTGGAACATATCCAGGCATTGTTCTGTTAATGAAATATGCAAGAATTATAACACAAATTGCTTCTAATGCTAAACGCAAAGACGGCGATAAACCATTTGATGATTTTTTAGATTGACTGGATATCTTTTTATAATCATCCGCAAAACCAATCAAACCAAACATTAACAAAGACGACATTGCAATCCATCCAACCATGCTGTTTATCGGCATAAACAAAAGTGATGATACAAATATCGCAACCAGCATTAATATACTTTTTTTTTTTTTTTTATAAAACCACGACCAAAGACAATCATTATCATAAACGAAACAGCAAATGCCACAGCAAACTGAGTCCATCCACTAGCAAAAAAATGAAATCCGCGTTCAATCAAAAAATCAGTCAGCATAAAAAAACTCCTTTTCCTTATGCGACTATTTTATCACAAAAAAATGAATATAGACATATATTTTTAAAATATTCCACCAACAACTGGTTTCTCGGTCGTTTCTTCGTCAAAATGTTGAACCTGATTTGGTGATTGACCGGGCTTAAAAGCCTCATTTATAATAACCCCATTTGAATCTTGTGATGCAGCAACGCCATTACTGCGGTTGACACGAATAAAATTCAAACCATCTGGAACAGGAAATGGTTGATTACTTTCATTTTTCAATGCAGTCCGCATAAAGTCCGCAAACACACGCGCCGCCATATGAGAACCCGCGCCCTTGCCCAAAGATTTCGGTGTATCATAACCCAAATAAACCCCGGCAATTAAATTTTTGGAAAAACCGACAAACCAAACATCTTTGACATCATTTGTTGTTCCTGTTTTTCCGGCAATTGTGTGCCCTTCAATACGCGCCTGTTTACCAGTTCCGCGTTCAACAACCCCTTGTAAAATAGAAACCAATTGATATAAACTTTGTGCATCAGATAATGGTTCTGATTTTTCTTCGTCTTCGGGTGGCAAAAGCGATTCGTCCCATTCAATTTGTTTATGTTTTTGTCCACCGATAACATTGCCGTATCTATCTTCGATATAATCTATCATTTTTGGTTGGATGGCATATCCACCATTTACAAACGCAGAATAGCCCAACACTAATTTTTGTAAAGTTGTTTCACCACTTCCCAACGCCATCGATTCATTTAATGACTTTAAATCCTTTGGATAAACACCAAATCTTTGTGCGGCATCAATCGCATCCCGAACCCCGATTTGTTCAATAAGACGCACCGCAGGCACATTACGCGATGTTTCCAATGCAAACCTTAATGGGATATTACCCATAAATTTTTTATCATAATTTTCTGGTCGCCACTCTTTATTATTTTCGCGCCAACCAACAATTGGGGCATCTAAAATCAGCGCTTCTGGGCTGTATCCTTTTTCCAGTGCAGCCAAATATACAAACGGCTTGATTGTGGAGCCAACCTGGCGATATGCCTGGGTTGCACGATTAAAAGAACTTTCGCGGAAAGAACGTCCACCAGACATCGCAATAATTCGACCAGTATGCGGATTCATCGCGATAATAGCCCCTTGTAATTTTGGTTCATTCGCAGATTTATTGCTGTTATACGCATCCAATTCCTTGCTCAAAGCCGCCGCTGCCGCGCGTTGTAATTCCGGAATAATTGTTGTTTTTATATAAAGCCCTTGGTTATACAAAGTTTCACGACCAATTGTTTCCAATAAATTGCGGCGTACATCTTCTGCGAAATATTGAAATTCTGGTTCCATTTGTGCAGTAAATCCAGAATTTATATTTAACGGCTCTGCCGCGGCAACTTGTGCCTCTTCCTTTGTAATATAGCCATCAGACACCATGCGTTTTAACACATAATTTCTGCGTTCAATTGCGCGATTTCTATCATTTGGTGCCTTTGGCAGTGACGCAAGGAACGCACATTCTGCCAATGTCAAATCTTTAACCGGCTTGTTAAAATACATCAACGCAGCAGACCCCACACCATACGCGCGCGCGCCCAAAAATATTTCATTAAGATAAAGTGTCATTATGTGTTTTTTCGAAAAACTGCGTTCCAGACGCAAAGCAAGTATTGCTTCTTTCACCTTTCTTGAAATTGTTCTGTCCGAAGATAAAAAGAAATTTTTTGCAACCTGTTGCGTGATAGTTGATGCACCGGTAAATTTAGTGTCAAACCCCAGCGCATGCATACCATTATTAAAACTAGCGCGAATTATTCCACGCACATCAATTCCAGGATGTGTCCAGAAATTTTGATCTTCGGCAGCAATAAATGCGTTAATAAGTTGTGGTGGCATATCTTCAAAATCAATAAAAACGCGTCTTTCTTCGGCATATTCAATCAGCAACGAACCGTCCGCGGCATACAAACGCGTTGCAACCGGTGGTGTATAAGCCGCCAAATTTCTGTAATCTGGTAAATCATGACCATAAATCAAAATCAGTGCAGCCAATCCAGCAATGCCTGCGACAATGCACCAGAAAATAAAATTGATAAATATTTTAAAATATTTTTTATAGTTTTTATTTTTCATGAAATTAATTTTATGATAAATGTTTAAACTTTGCAAGTAATGTTTAAAAAAACCGGCAATGCCGATGTTTTCTTATAATTCCACCTTGCCATTTGTGGCGATAATATTACCATCTTGTTCAAAAATTTTACCACCCGCTTCACGAACCAATAATTCACCCGCTGCCATTTCTGCATAATCAATTGGGTCAGATATAAACGCATCCATTTTGCCCGCCGCAATCCATGCCAAATCAAGCGCTGGGCATCCGGTTTCCAATGCATGTCCAGAAATTATCGGACGAATACCATTCGTGTTATATCCAATTGTTAAATCAGTTGGTTCTTTTAAGTTAGAAACGCGAATTTTTTCGGAATGATACGCAGAAAACACATACGCACCGTTTCCAGATTCTGCATAATATAATCTTTCGTTGATTGGGGAATAAATCAGCGCGATTTTTGTTTCAGAATTTGTGCGCAGTGCGAGCGATATTGCAAAATGTGAATTTGAACGAACAAAATTCGCCGCCCCAGAAAGTGCCAACACAAATTCATCGCGACCATCGCCGGTCTTTGAAACATCGGGGGTCAACAAACCAGCACTTGGGCGAACGAGTTGCAAATCGGATAAAATACTTTCTTCGATTCGGGTGGCTGCCTTGGCGACAAAGTCGCGTGCACTTTTCAAAGATTGCTGTAAGTTTTCAACCTCTCCAAAATCGTGGCGCAAACCATCCGCAGTATTTTGCAATGCTGCGAACATTTTGTTTAATTCTGTTGAACCCTTAATCAGCAAATCCATATTTCGTCCCCCCGAATCAGAAATTATTAAAATTTGAATCCAGCAAATTTTGCCTTGAACTCTTCGGAACGTTTACCCTTGGCCCCGTCGTTATTACGTTGACCAGTCCATGCCGGATGGTTCAAATTGTCCATAGACAAAACCAAATCTTTTTTAACCGAAGAATACATTTTAACGGTTTTACCGTCAGTAGTCGTGACGTTAATTTCGTGGTATTCTGGATGAATTCCTTTTTTCATAATAAAGTCCTTTATTTATATAGATTACATGTAATAGCCCGGTGATTATACCTGCTTTTTTCACAAAATCAAGATAAAGTTATAAAGTGCTTTGGGACTAATACCGTCCGATACATCCCAAATAGGAATTGCCGGTTGATTCTATTACATTTACAAACTGATTTTGATTCTTGCCAGAAAAAAGTGCAAGAATAGTTCCCGCATCGGTTGCCAACATATCTGTCACAGTTGCAATTGAAGAATTCATCTTTTTGAAAAAGCCACTACTTGGTCTTATTTCCGCAGCCAACAAATGGTGATTTCCGCGAACCTTGGCACGTGATTCAGCCATAATAACCATTAACTGACATTCTGGGGATATAATCATTTTTTCAACGATTATTCCGTCACCACCCAATAATTCACCCCACCAGCCAGTCGATTCGCAAAACACAGGATAATAAACAATCGCATCTTCGTTCTTTTCAAATATAGCCGATAAATTTAAATCTTCACTTACCACCTCTGGCATTTCGCCAGTTGCACCATTTATAACCTTGCGCGCCAACTGGTAATCAGCATTACCATTTGTTTTATATGGCCAATAAAGAATCGGAAACTTACTCATCGCTATGAATTATATCAGATTCGGAAGAAATAAAAAAGTGCACTTTGTTAAATAAACCACTTGATTTTTTATTTTTTTAGTGCGGATGCCCATTTTTTAAGGTTTCCCCACATAATATTTAAATCTTTTTTTGCCGTTTGATAGTATTTATCTGATATCTGTATCTTGAACAGCATTGATGTTAACTGTGGAATTGTGGTCATAAACATCGCAATAAATATGCCCATCAATATTACTGTGACCAAGCTGTCGTTCTGGAAAAGCAAGGCATCCATCAAAAATTTCGAATCGTTATTAATAATCGCATTCTGTAAAAGATTTGCCCCAGTCCAGCCCCCAAACGCAGCATTTAAAAACATAATTGAAAATGTTAAAAATATCACAGTCAACGCGATTCCAACCATCGCCTTAATCACATCATTAATCATTTCACGAATCGTTCGCCCACCCTTTGGAAAAATCGCGAAATTATCATCGTCAAACATCCATGCCATCAACATTAACGGCAACATTATCAAATCCATTGATAATTTTATAAACACTTCCAAGAAATACAGCGGTATCGGCAAAAGCGCAAAGAAATACAAAACCAATACCAAAAGCCCTGCAAATAATAATGGTATATTCGGGAAAATTGGGACCTTCATCAAAACTTTGTGCATATAATCATAATCAAATGCCATATTTAACATCGCCCATCCAACCGTCATACCAAGACCAGTGATTTGATGTATATTTGAAACTTCGCAAGCCAATTGATGACGAAGTTGTGGTGAAAAAGCCCCATAACCCGCCGCACTATCCGATATCGACACAGGGTCCGCAATCGCCGTTGCAACCATACATTCTGAAAAACCATCCTTATTCCCAGGCACAATATAATTCATCGAAGTCCCAATACTTAATGCCGGTTCAATCAATATACTTGTTATCATCCGTGGCAACGGCATCAAAAGCAAACCTATTAACAAAGCCAACCTGACAATATAATTACCAAAATTTCCCATAATTTTTGATGCATCTTCTAATTTGTTATTAAAAAATCCAGAAAACAACCGCCATGCAATAAATATCGCCAAAAGTGTTGCAGACATCGGTATTATTATTTTTCCAAGTGACCTGTATATGCCCGGCAAAATATTAGACATCGTCAACATAATGTCTGAAAACATTTGACATGTCCAACATGAAGAAAAAAATGAAAATGCTTGCTGCATATCAACCGGAGAAACACTGCGCCAAATTGACACACCGATTATTCCAACCCCAGCCGCCAAACCACCAATAACTAATGGCGCAACCGCACCTGCTGATATAGGCATCGCAGCAATAAACCAAAACCAAAATTTTTTTAATATGTTCATGCTTTTTATTATACCATAAATTATTTTAAATGTGATATAATTCAATTGTTAAAAATATAAAGAGAGAATGAACAGAATAAAAAACCTTGTTTTCTGTGGTTTTAATCGTGTCAAATTATTGTTTGGCGTATTTTTATTTTGCGCCTTTTTTACACAAAATGCCAACGCAAAAAATATTATTGATGCTTTTGACCTTTCCGGATTTGTTCCGTTGGTTCTGGAAGTAATGATGAATATCGCAACTGCGTTGTATAATTTTTTCGTTGGGAACGGCACAGGTTTAATTTACATATTGATATATTTTTTCTTGGGATTTTATATCGCACTTTACCTGGTTAAAATGTATTTGCCAAAAGATTGGTTATCATTTTTTGGATTCAAAGATGGCGGAGAAATGTGGTCTGGCAAAGCAACTGGCTGGTCTATCGCAGAAAATGTCGCAAAACCGTGTGTGCGTGCAATCATTGCTATTGTTGTCCTTTTACAAATTAAACCGGTATATGTGACAGAATGGCTGGTAAACCCTTTCTTGGAATTCGGTTCTGTTTATACTGAACAAGTATTAAAAACTACAAACCTAGCCCGCAATACTTTGGATGCGCCCAAATGCCCTGAATCAATCATCAGTCAAGATTGGCTTACTGAAAGCAGTTGCAATTTCTTGGTGCAACCAATCCACACAATTTCCCAAGAAAATAACAAAATTATAAAATATGGTTTTGATTTTTTAAAAACCGGTTTGCGCGGACTTATGACTTTGATCCCGCACGGGGGTGAAAGCTTTTTGAATATAATCACTGGACTTTTATTGATTTCTGCTTTTGTTGCTTCGAATTTATTTATGGCATTACTTATTATCCAGGCCATATTTGATTTTTGTTTATCGCTTATTATGTATCCATTTAATGTTTTAACATGGGTCGCAAAAAAATCTGATAAATGGTTCGATATATTGCCCCCGTTTAAGCAAATAATAGATTCATTGAAAAAACTTATCATAACTATGATAGCATGCGCATTCATTTTATGTATAAATATTGCAGTCGTGCGTGCTTTGTTTAATTGGTCTTCGTCTGCGTTTAATGTTGCCGCCGGTGGTATGGCAACCAGTAATGTTCCAACAATTACAAATACAGGTATGAATTTCGGCAGCCATTTTATGTTATGGCTATCCGCGATTTTAACATTTTTCCTGATGCAGAATATTTTCAATATGACGCGTGAAAGATTAGAGATGTACAGCGGACAAAAACCAGACCTTTATAACAAAGTGACTGGTGATGCAAAAACATTATGGGGCAAAGCAAAGACCGCCCCAGGAACAATAAAAAACATATGGCAGGCAGGAAAAAAGATAGTAGGTAAAAAATAAAATGCACGAATTGGCAGAATCTTTGATTAGTGGCGCAATGCAATGTTGGACTTGTCCAATATTTGACAGATTGTTTGAAATTATTTCGAACACTGCCGCTGCGGCATATCAAAGATTAACCTTAATCAGTGTGATTGTGTTTACTATACTGCTTGGTTTTTACATTGTAAATGCAGTATGGCAAAATATGAAAAATAGTGGTGAAGACCCATTTTTCCAAAAAAGTGTTAGACCTGTTTTGATAAAATCTTTGATTGCATTGGCTTTGCTAAGTGCGGGTTTAATGGTGCCGCGTTTGATATCTACAATCACTTTTGAACCGGCCGCAGAAATAACTTACACTTTTTCTGAAACTATGTTGCATAGTTTTAACACGAATACCAATGTTGTACCATATGCCAATCCAATCAATTTAGGAGACACCGGATTTTTTAGTTCTGATTTGCGAGATACAATCATAAAAATATTGGAAACCAGTGTGTCCAATTTTCAGGTTTACATAATGGTCGGTATAAATATTATGGATAAAGCATTTTCATTAAAAGCACTGCTTGGGATTGGCGCATTGATTCAACATATAATTGTTTTCTTTATTGGTCTGTTTTTGACTTACTATTTTGGCAAATGGTTTATTAAATATTCATTTTGCTTTATGGACATCATTGTCGCCATGGCAATGTTCGCGTTCTTTTTCCCGCTATCACTTATATTTTTCATATTCAAAGACGCAAATTCTGCACCGGGCTGGATGAAAAAATTGGGTGGTGATTTGGGTTCCGGTCAAATAAAGAAATTGATAAATGCAATTGTATCTATCGCTGCAACCATATTAACATACACAATAATGATGGCGATTATCGCTGGATTTTTAAACCCAGATTTTGTTTCAAACCAATCTGAATCTTTGTTTGAATTTAATCTGGACAACCCAAAAACGATGGAAATAACGATGGCTAGCGCAATCGTTTTGGTGTATGTGGTAAACTATATATCTGACCAAATTAAAAATGTGACTAAAAAAATATTCGAAGCATTTGATGTGCAACAAGAAGATTCTTTGTCCACAGAAATGGGTGAAAATATGTGGCAATTAACAAATATTATCGCCGATAATGCAAAAAAACTGGCGAAAACTGTTATAAACCCTGATTCTGTAAAAAAGTCAGATGAAGAACCAAAGGAAGAAAAGAAATAATGTTTAAAAAATGGCTGATTGAAAAAGGTATCAAACTGCTAATCGGTGCAATCGCACTGGGTGTTGGTATTTGGTATGTCAGCCATTCTATTGGCGGCGCATCTTTGTCTTATACCAGCATTGATAATTTTATGAAACAAATAAGCAGTAACAGCGGTCCAAATTCTGTTAATGGGTGCTTTTTATGTATATATATCGAAAAACTTTTTGCGGTGATTGGTGATGCCACAGAAATGTTCTGGAATGGGCTTGTGTCGCATTTGTGGATATTAATGGCGATTGGATACGGAATATTTATTATTTTCCACACAATAACATACATGCGCGAAGCGGCAAATTCAAAAGATATCAAAGATTTAACAAATTCAGAACCAAAATTGGACTTTAAAAAATGGTTTGATAAGGTTTGGAAAACAGGACTTCGTGTTATGATAGCGGGCGCTTTGATTGGCGCAATACACTGGGGTGGCACAGATGTTTTGAACATCACAACACAAATAATAGTCGGGCCTGTTTTATATTTGGGTGTTATATTATCCAAAGCCACAACTGGTGTTATAAGCGGTGGAAATTATGAAATAGTTTCTGCCATAACAAACAATCCTTTGACACCTGTTTTACAACCATTTATGTCTGTTATGGACAATCTTAATACAGTTATGCTTGCGGGGGCTGGCGGTGGATTTGCGCTAATGAATTATGCATGGCTTGGTATGGGTGGCGGATTATTCACTTGGCTGGCAGGTTTAACTTTGGTTATTATGTTCTTGGTTATCGGTTTTGATTTGGTATTCCAGGTTTTAAATGTTTTGTTCAAATTGATATTTATAATTATATTTATGCCACTAATGATTGCTGCGGCTGCGTTTGAACAAGTATGGTCTTTGGCTAAAACAGGTATGAATTCGGCAATAACTATGTTAATAAATTCTGCGGTCAGTATATTAAAGATTAGTTTAAAAATCACAATTATTTATGCGATTGTTTATTTTGCTGCTGATACTTTTTATCCGAAACCAGCCGATGGATTTACATCTATATTACCACCACTGATGGGTAAAATAACACGCGTAAACCCAGATGCCAAAGCAATGGCTGTGCAAAAAGTATTTACAACCTGTGAACAAGTATCTTTGGTTGACGGTGAAATAGACAAAGATAAATTTGTTTCATGCTTTAATGCACAAAAAACTGTTGTCGAAGCAAAATATCCAGGGGCTTTTGATTTTATGGATGACGGATTTGATTTTATGCTGTTTATGATTGGTGTATGGTTTTTGTATTTTTGGGTTGTGTCACCAAAAGTCGATGAATTACTTAATGCCAGCAAAGAAGAAAAAGGCAAATTTGATTACGGTCAATGGATTAAAGATTTTGGAACAACCGTTTATAATGCCCCAGGTAAGATTGTTAACGCAGTTCGTGATAAAATGAAGGAATAACAAAATGCGAATTTTAAAAATTTTATCAAAATTCCTTATTTGCATTTTATGCGTATCTGCTTTGTGCGCGCCTGTTTTTGGTGCAACAAATGTGCCATTGGGGGATGTCGGTGAATATGGAAACTGGCTTACACCAGATAATATACAGCAAATAAACAGTGATATGTCCAATGATGCAACAAAGTTTCAAGAAAATTTTTCAAACAACGCATCACATCTTGAATCTTCCAACTTTGTGCCGATTGAGGTTAGAATTGGTTTAATGTTTATGAAGGCACTATCTTCCATAGATTATGTATTACAAATATCTTTGGTTCGTTTTACGATTATATTTTTGTTTTTAATGTATGCGATGTGGATTGCTGTCGAAGCATACAGGATGATACGCGAATCATCTGACTATAAAAAAGTCCTTTATGATGTATTTAAAAAAGGAATTATGATTGTTGTGTGGGTTTTCATATTAAATTACGGACCCGCAAAAATATTTATGATGATAATGTCCCCAATATTAGATTTAGCAACATATATATCTAATTTCATACTTGATTCTGTCGCGCAAACATCTGGAATTAAATTTTCTGACACCTGTGGGGCAATACATAATTTTGTTAATGCGAATGCCACAACACCGGTCGCAAATAATGAAACTGCGACTTTGATGATTAATGCAAACAGTGCCGCCAATATCATGTGTTTACCTGGTAGATTATCTGTGTATTTTTATCATGCCACAGGGGCTGCTTTGAAATGGTTTATATGGGGTTTTGGAATTGGACACCCAACCACCGCAATCGTTATGGGGGCGATTGGTATTGTTATATTTATTAAATGTATATTCAAGTATGCCTTTATGACACTTGGGGTCGTTGCAGATTTATTTTTAACATTATTAATGTTGCCATTTACTGCACTGGCAGAATGTTTACCATCTACATCTGAAAAAGGTTATGTTGGACAGATATTAAATGGATTTTTATCTATATTTAACACTAAAAAATTATCTGATGTTTTTTATGTCTTTATCAATGCAGCAATTTATTTTGTGTCTTTGGCGATAATAATCGCAATATGTGCAGGATTGCTGGATTATCTTATACCAAACTTTGGCACAAATTCAGAATACGCATCGGGTTCAGCTATGATAACAATATTATGCGGTTGTTTGGTATTATACCTTGCAAACAAAGCAGATGAATTGGCAAAGAAAATCGGTGGCAGTATCGACAATTCTTTCGGCAAACAATTACAGGGTGATGTAAAAACATTGTGGGGTGACACCAAAAATGTTGCCAGTAAAATCTATAAAGATTGGTTAAAGAAAAAATAATTTATACGAAATTTACAAATTCGCGCATAACATTTTTTATTCCACATTTTTTGAATGCGACTGTCAAAGTTTTTTCATTTTCTGCAATGACAACACCACTGCCCATTTGTTCGTGATTAACCATTTTCCCAACAATTGATTCTGATTTCTTCTGTTGTGGTTTTGGTGATGCAGAATAATCTTGTCTTTCTGCATTGGTATAATCATTATTTACAAATCTTTTATCTATTTCATCAATGAATCTAGATTTGTTTTGATATAACCTTTGCCCGAACACAGTTCGCACAAGTGCGTATGTAATAATAACGCGTTTGCGGGCACGCGTAATTGCAACATAAGCCAATCTTCTTTCTTCTTCTATATCGCTATCGCCTTTCTTTTCATTGGGGAAAATACCTTCTTCCCATGCTGGTAAAAATACGGTGTTAAATTCCAAGCCCTTGGCAGCATGAATAGTCATAATTGAAACAACATTTTTATCATCAATTTCGTTATCATTATCATCTGTCATCATTAACGCAGCATGTTCTAAAAATTCTGGTAATGTATCGTATTTTGCAATAACACCGTTTATCAGTTCACGAATGTGTTCTAATCTTTCTTCGGCATCTGCATCCTTAGATTCGCGCCACATTTTTAAATAACCACTTTTTTCTAACAATTGTTGCGTGGCTTCTTTTGGCGACATATTTTGCCAGTCGAAATCAAAAGCAGATAAAAATTCATCCGCACTTGATTTTTGTTTGGACGATAATTTGACAGTTCTCAAAGATTCCATCAAAGGTTTTCCTGTTTCGCGTAACTTTGAAATCGCACCATCGCCAAATCCACGGCGCGGTTTTGATATAATTCTTTCAAAAGAAATATTGTCAAATGAATAAACCAACAATCTGATATACGCAATCGCATCGCGTATTTCCATTCTGTCATAAAACTTAGTAGCACCAACCAGTTTATATGGAACACCACGCGAGGCGAATTCTTCTTCGAAAGTGCGCGATAATGAGCCAGCGCGAATCAATACTGCAAAATCGGAAAAATTGTTATTTGCATTTTTAAGGATTATATCAGTGATAAAACGCGCCTCTGCCCAATCAGATGGAACACCAAATACATATACAGGTTCACCATTTCCAACCCCAGGCATGGCACGCAAATCTTTGCCAAGACGCCCCATATTATTTTTTATAACAGAATTGGCGGCACCCAATATATTCGCACAACTTCTGTAATTGATTTCAAGACGAATTATTTTTGCCCCGGGATATGTTTTTTCAAATTCTAAAATATTTCTTATTTCCGCACCACGCCACGAATATATAGATTGGTCGTCATCGCCAACACAACAAATATTTGGACACTCTTTATCCTTGGTAAGCAGTTTTAAAAATTGCATTTGTGCTGCATTAGTATCTTGGAATTCATCAACCAAAATATATTTAAACTGATTTTGATATTTGTGCAGAACATCAGCATTTTTTTCAAACAATTTCAAAACATTCAATATAATATCACCGAAATCTATGGCACCAGAACGATTTAATTCTTCATCATAGGCATTTAATATTTTCTTTGCATTGGCAGACAAATTCATTTTTTCAAAATCTGTATTTCCTTTGTCTTTGATATTGGATATAGTATCCACCCAATCAGATGGATTAAATTCTTTGGTATCAAGCCCAAGATTGGTTATAACCCGTTTAAGAACGGCTTTTTGGTCATCTTCGCCATAAATCAAAAAATCACGACGAAGATTTGCTGCTTCGTAATTACTGCGCAAAATACGCAAACACATTGAATGAAATGTCCCCATCCATAAATCGTGGCATAAATGAGATATTTCTTCGTATTCTGCGACACGAAAACGCATTTCATTTGCCGCCTTGTTCGTAAAAGTCAATGCCAAGATTTCCCAAGGACGCGCCAAACCATTATATAATATATGCGCAACCCGCGATGTTAAAACGCGCGTTTTTCCCGTCCCTGCACCAGATAATACCAAAACAGGGCCATCAGTAGTCGTGACAGCCAACTTTTGTTCTGCGTTTAAATTTTCCATATAATCTAATGACATTTTTTTCAATTTTCCATATTGTAATTTATAAAAGTTTCCTATACAATCATTTTATTAAAAATGGAAAAGATATGTCGCGTATAATTTGTTTTGATATAGAAACCACAGGATTTGAATATATGCGGGGTGACCGCTGTATTGAAATTGGCGCAGTGGAACTAATCGATGGCAAGTTAACCGATAATACTTTCCATGAATATATTAATCCAGAGGGAAAAATCATTCCCCCAGAAACATATATGGTGCATAAAATATCTAATGCTTTTTTGGAAGACAAACCAAAAATGGCAGAAGTTGCACCAAAATTTTTGGAATTTATTGGCGATTCTGTGGTTGTTGCACATAATGGGTTGGACTTTGATTTTCCTTTTATAAATTATGAATTGGAAAGATTGCATCTTAAACCAATACCACGTTCACAAATGCTTGATTCCATTGTTATTGCGCGCAATCGTGTCTATGGGCCAAAGGCATACACTTTGGATGCATTGGCGAAATGGTTTGGGGTATCACTGACCGCGCGTGCAGATGCACATGGTGCTTTAATAGACGCAGAAATTTTGGCGCATGTATATCTGGAACTAGAAAACACTGCACCTGCGGTTGATATACATGAATTGATGCGCGAACAACACGATGCTTTTTTGAAAACACCAAAGATTGGTGCTGATTTTCCCCGCCGAAAATTTGAAGTCCCTGCTGATGAACTGGAAATACATAACCAGTTTATGGAAAAATTATTAAAAGGCGGAAAATAAATTATTATTCACATACATTTGTGATTGTATTCGGGGATTTTCCGTCTGGGCACGCAGACACACATTTATACCCATCCAAATACTGGTATGCCGTTGGGCATTGTTCCACACAAATATTGTTATATGTGTAATTGCAATCATCTGGCTTAATCATTTTACACGAACCACCATAGAAATATGTTGCACCATGCCCAAATGTTCCGTCTGGGCAAGTCGATACACAGGCAGAGCCACTAACATAATAATTTGCATCGCATCTGCATCTATCGTTGACATAAGAATCTTTATCTGAATCCAGTGCATCTGCCTTTGTTTTTTCGCCAAATGATGAATGGTCTGGACAAAGTAATGATTGATAGAACATTTCAGAAATAACGTTTATAAGTGCATCTTTCTGCAACGCGTCTATTTCCTTTTTTTCATCTGCTGTTGGTTGTCTGTCCATCTGCCAATCTGGATCAGCATCGCTTCCATGATTGCTCATTATACCTTTTGTCTGATAATAATCTGTCACAACTTTATGAACCTTTTGCCCGACATCAACATCATATGCAAATACAGCATATCCACAAGTTAAAGCAACATTATAACAAGTCCCTTTCATAACACGATAAATGTTATCAATATTGGCAACAGACGACCATGATGTAACCTGAGTATTTTGTTGATTATAACATGTTCCAACATTATTTAAACAGGTGGACGCATAATTTGAAATGGCCTTGGTTTGACCGGCCTTGATATTTACCAAAGCACGTTGAATATAATTCACAACAACTTCGTTGTATGGAAGATAGGTTGAATTGCTGCCATTTGTTTCATAAGTGTAATATTGACATTTATCCAACACAGGTCTGCATAAACCACCTTCTTTGAACGATTGACCAGTCCCGATTTTAGTCATCAAATAATTAACAATACAAGAACCATCGGTTTTGGTACATTTTTTATCAGAAACCGCACTTTTAATAAAGTCCGCATTGATTTTTGTGTTATCATAAGTCGACATCAATTCTATTATCGCACCGATATTGCGCCCCAAAACAACTTCGCCATTTTCATCAATATAAACCTTGGTCGGATCAACACATTTTATATAATCTTCGCCACAAACCATATCATCCAACATACATGTTTCCAGCGCACCGATACATTCTTTGGCATCGTATTCGTTTTTGTTTTGTAATACAGCAAGGCGCGCCTTTTGCAACATTAAATTCGCACTGCGCACATTATTTTTCAGTGTCTGATTTAATTTTTCCAATCCTTGTTCATAAGATGCACAATCTTTTGCGATTAACAAATCATAATTACCAGAAATTTGATTTTCTGTTCCACCTGCTTCCTTGCAACGACTAAGGACTGTTTTGCAACGTTTTTTTGCTTCGTTATAAAGCGCTGTTCCACGTTTCAAAGAAATATCATTTGTTGTTCCAAATAATTCTAAATTGAATACATCACTGGAATCAGATGTAAAATCAAAATCTAAATCAAGCAAAGAATCCACCGAAGAACCGTACAAATCAGTATATGCCGTTGGATCTTTTATCATTTCAATGATATCATCCAACAAGTTACGATTTTTCGTATGGTCTTTGGTTTTGGTTATTTCTAATTCTGCCTCAGTCGCGGACATAATCGCACTTATTTCATCCGCAGATAACCCCACATAACGAATTTGCTGAGCCACTTCGTTTAATTCAGCATTTGCATCTTCAACCGCCTCTTGCGCACTGGTATATTTAGATAAATTAAATGAACACGAGCATCTTTTTTGATTTGTATCTACCACCGCACAAAATTGGTCCATACATTCGTTATATTGTTGCTGGCAAGTGTTGTTTAAATCAGCGGTCTTTTCCATCATATCTTTTGCCGCCGCCAAAGATTCTGCCGTAATAGTGGTTTTCTTTGTTCCAAAAATAGAAGCGCGCGATTGAACACCACGAACCTGTTCATCAATGTTCGAACCAGTTTGAACACCACTGTTCCCAATGGTTGCACGACCACCAACTTCTGCAGTTGATGCACGCAAAACGATCCCTGCACGACGCAACGCAGGATTGTTGTTTATACTGGCTGCCTCAGTCCGCGCACTGCGCCCCACAGTATTCACAACATCACTTAAAGTCGCACCTGTTGTTTTTTTTCGGTTATTCACAGAACGCGAAGTCGTGGTTGTTGTCTTTGGTGTTAAAGTTTGTGCTTTACGCGTTACATTGCGCGATACTGTTGCACGATTTACAGGCGCAGAATTTGTCGAAACTGTCTTTTCTTCTGATGCGCTTTCAGTTCCAGTTTTTGTAGGTATAGTGCGCGATATAGCAAAACCATCCGCAGACAAAGTTGCGGTACACAAAAAAGCCAAGAAAAAACTTAATAAAAATTTTTTCATCTCTCCGTAAGATTATATCATAAAAAAGGTCTTAAAAAAAGCAGATTTATTATAAATATTGATGGCTATACTATTCGCCATCCAAGATTTCTTTTAATTCCATCATATCAACAGGCATACGAGATTTAAAGTGCATTTTTTCGCCAGTTATTGGGTGAGAAAACTCTAAAACCTCGGCATGCAACATTTGCCCGTTATGTTCACGCAAAAATTGTAATAATTCCGGGCTTTTGACCGAACCAATATGCGATTTTTCACGTCCATAAAGTGGGTCACACAAAACGGGAAATCCATGTGAAGATAAATGCACCCTGATTTGATGTGTCCGCCCCGTCATAAGGGTACAGCGAAAAAGAGAGATTCCGGGCTTTGTCCAAACATCCATTACATTTACGATTGTATGTGCTGGTTTACCCCCAGTTTTAACCATACTCATTTTTTGTCTGTTCCGACTTGAACGGGCGATATTTCCAGTAATTTCAGCCCCACCCCATGTTGGAACACCCCACACAAAGGCGATATATTTACGCGTCAAATCGTGTGTTGAAAACATTTTAACCAAACCACGATATGCGGCATCGCTTTTTGCAAAAACCATAACCCCACTGGTATCTTTATCCAATCGATGAACAACCCCTGGTCTTGTTTCGCCACCCAGCGCAGACAAATGTGTATAAGACAATAAATTTTGAACCAAAGTCCCTGTTTTGTTACCAGCACTCGGATACATTACAACACCGCGCGGTTTATCAATAACAATTATGTCATCGTCTTCGAATAAAATATCTAAATCAAAATCGTTTGAAATGTTTTCATATGCAACATCAGATTTCTTTTCGGCAATTTCTACAATAAATTCATCACCTAATTTTGTTTTATCTGATAATTTAAGTGCTGTACCATCTGTGCGCTTGATATTAAACTTTTGAATTTCACTGCGTGAAAACTCTGGCATTTGAAGCGATAAAAATTTATCAACACGAATACCGACATTTTCAGAATCTACAATGAATTTGCGAATATCGTTCATTATTTATATTCCGTCCAATCTTTACCACGGATACATTTAGAAATATCTATTTTGAAATTCCTGTCGCCACTAACTGGGCAAGTTAAAATCCCAAGTGTTTTTGCATCCAGTGCTTCTTCGGTGGCATTACGATAAGCAAAAGATATACTTTCTGGTTTATGCACACAGACAAGACGCAAATGCCCGCTCATCTTTCCATTTGGGGACAACCAAACACGAACACTGTCCGCTTCGCCGTAACACGGAAAAGCATCAAGGTAATATAATACCAGACCTTCTTTGACCAAAAATCTGCTGGTTCCGCTTATTTCACCACGATATTGTTGCCATGGCAAACCTGTTACAGCAGCCCAATCGACACTGGTCGAAAACAAACTGACGCGGGGTTGCACTGGCGGCACAGCATCTTCTGCAATCGCCCCAAAACAAATAAACGACAAAAACAAAGTTAATATTTTTTTCATTTTTATTCCTTTAATTCCACAGACAATCTTTTCACATGTGTCGGGTCTACTGATAACATATGGTTAAATGTTACAGTCGTTTTTGGTTCCAATAATGTGGATGGTGGCACAAAGGCCTGACGCGATAAAACATTATTGTGTGCATCGTATGAAATAATCACTATATTCGGCAAACCGTATATATCGTCCGTAGTATTTGTGATATCACCGGATACAAATATGCGATTTGCACCATTTTCATCGGTCACAATATGAATATTTTTTTCATCTATTTTTGTTATAAGAGGTTTGTTTTTTGACCCATTTGAAAAATTAAAAACAATCACAAAACAGAATATACAAGCAGCGATAAACGCACAAATAGCCGCAATCAATTTCATTGTAGCATTTTGACGAAACGGGACACGCGGAGTCCACACATGCCCACACACAGCGCATCTTACCGATGTATTTGGAATTTTATCCAAAGTGTATTCTGTTTTACAAAAATCACATGTTATTTTCATATGTTTACCCTTTGATACTTTTTATAGCATAAATTATTTCAAATTCAACAACTGATATTTAGCACGAACTTGTTCCTGCATATTGTTAATGGCATTGATATAATCACCAACTGTGGCGTTAACATTTGCGACAACCCCACTAAATATTGTCGTAGATGATGTTCCAGAGACAGATTCTAATTTTATAATACGCGATGCCATACGATATAATTCTGGAAAATTAACATCTGCGAAACGCGCTTTCTTGCCACTGGTGTCCCAATAATACGAAGAATCTTTGGAATCTTGTATTTTACCAGTTATTATCAATTTCGGTGTTACAGACCCTGTATAACCAACAGAAACATAAGATGCAGTTATATGTCCCAAAATCAAATCCATATCACCAATAAT
>CACXVH010000015.1 GCA_902771095.1 uncultured Pseudomonadota bacterium | reverse complement strand
AAATTTATAAAAGTGTCAAGCAAAGTGTCAGGCATTTTAGTGTTTTTATATCAAAAAGTGTCAATCAAAGGGCATTTTTTACCGGAAAACAGCCATTGGTGATAATCCGTGCGCTCCAACCAAAAATTCAACCGGCGTTTTTGCCGGTTTAATTTTTGGTCGCGCACGGATTCTGAAAAACTTAAATGCTATCATTTAATCAATAATATATATCAATAGGTACATTATGCCCAGAGCAAAAACTTATAAAGAAATCAACAAAGGCACGAATTTTTGGTGATTCAGCGATTTCGGTCCTGCACACGCATTGGGTTTCCATTTCGTGTTCAAAACCTAGATTGTTTAAACAAACAAGATTTTTACTGCTATCTTCAAACCATGATGGAAAAACTGTGATACCATCACCATCATTAACCAATCTATATATCAAAGCCAATGAATCGGAAATAGTATTTAAATGTTTTACGCGTTTTATCATACTTTGACATTCTGGCAGATTCATATAACGATAAACCATGCATAAATCGTGGTTTTCTAACAAATCATTTATGTTTTTTGGTGTGCCATGCGTTTCCAAATACTTTTTACTGGTATAAAATTTAAGATGTGTTTTAAATTTAAACAAAACTGTTCCATGAATATTTGGATGCAATTTCGGTTTAATAATCAAAATATCTGTATTAGATATATCCGGATCTTTTCGCATCAATAATTCCAAACGAAGTTTTGGATATTTTGCATAAAATTCAGACAAATCTTTCATGATAAAACTGCCAAATAAACCTTCTTCAGTCCACACAGATACGGAACCAGACAAAGCATCCATGTCTACAAAATTTTCTGCGATTTTATTCAGTAATTCTTCTATGGCGCATATATCATTATATATAATCTGGGCGGAATTTGTTGGTTGGCTTCCATCAAAATTTCTGTTGATAAGTTTAGTATTAAATCTGTCTTCCAAATCTTTAATCAGTTGGGACAAATTAGAATTTTTAATACCGTTCTCGTTGGCGGCGATTTGAATACTACCCTTATCAACAACCTCTTTAAGTGCCAATAACTCTTTTAATAAAAGTATCTTTGTTTTTAACGTCGACATACTTACATCTTATACAGATAAAAGCATTTGTAAATAAAAATATTTATTCATAAATACATTTTACAAAATCGTCTAACGTTTTGCCTGTGGAATTTAGTATTTTTGCAATACTGGCTGTCGAAGGCCATCTTGGTTGACCATATTTTGACCACCGCTTACTTTTGTTAAAAGTTGTTGCGTCCAGACCAGAAAATCTTGCCAATCCAGAACAAGACATTTTTTGATTTAATGCAAAATTATCAATTGCTTGCCATACTTCTTGGTGTGTCATATTGAACTCCTTTTTTTCTTGTGACAATATTCATTATATTCATTTTTGGGAATTTTATTTTATCCTGTTTTTATGAATCAGGTATATAAAAAGGGGTAAAAGGTGGATAATAAAAAATGTTAAAATGCCGGAAAATCAACAGAAATAGGTATAAATAGAAGAATTAGATAAGGTGAAATATTCCTATTTTTTATGTGATTTGAATATGATTTAAGGCGATATGATAATCTTATTTTCACTTGCCTTGCCGTGTTTTTTTATCTAGGATTAAAAGGGTAAGTAAAAAAGGATTTTCATGTATAAATACAGTAAGTTTCGTCAAATTTGTGCAACCATAGCGGGGCTTTGCGGAACGAGCAGGGCTGCACGTCGTCTAAAT
Organism: uncultured Pseudomonadota bacterium; assembly: GCA_902771095.1. Lineage (GTDB taxonomy): Bacteria > Pseudomonadota > Alphaproteobacteria > Rs-D84 > Rs-D84 > Enterousia. Next base: position 16,743 of record CACXVH010000015.1, on the reverse strand, counting down.
CGCGACCGGGTCAGATATCATGGCTTGATTTCTACGGTTGGTGAAACAAGAATACCGCGCATAAAATATCCAACAAAAATTCCTTTTGCATTATGCTTTGATGCGCGCGGCTGTGCCAAGGCGGCGGTCACATTAAAATCTTTGTTAATCGCATCTGAAAATCGCTGTGATTATGATGTGTATTGTGTAATCAATGAAGATGTAGATAAAAAATCACAAGATATTATTCGCGGTGTTGTAAAGGGAACTGGCTCTACCGTTCATTTTGTATATGGAAATCATGATTTTGATAAATCTAATCGTCGTAATTGGCCTGTGGCTATGTGGTATCGGTTGATGCTGCCAAAGTTGTTGCCAAATGTTTCCAGAATTATTTATGCAGATATGGATATGGTGTTTTTCAATGACTTGATAGATGTATATGAAATGGAATTGGGTAAAAATGTCATTGCAGCAGTGCCAACCAGAACAAACGGATATATAAATTCTGGATTTTTATTGATGGATTTGGATAAGATTCGTTCGGAAAAATTTTACGATAAATGGATAAAATCTTCGATAGAAAACGATTTTAAAAACCCAGACCAAGATGTATTAAATGCAACACTTGTTGGAAGAATTCAGTTTTTACCATTGCGGTATAATTTCCAACTGTCGCATGGTTCACGTATATTTAAAATTTATCCAGAAAAAGAATTGGATGATTTGAAACATAATTTGGTTTGTTTGCATTATTCTGACTATATGAAACCATGGGGCGAAAAGGGTAAACGTCCAGTATTTTCAGAATATTGGTGGAAAGTTGCGCGCACCACGGGTCTTTTTGACGGTCAAGAATAAAATAAAACCGCCATTTTGGCGGTTGTTTTTATTTGTTGTTATTTTGGTATTTCTTGCATAAGAGGATATTTAGGAATTTTTAACCAGCCAACCCCCAGTTCAGTTGCGCATGTTTTATAAATATCTTTCAAATGTTCATATGCGCGTTTTCTTCGTTCTTGATGGACAGGAACGCAATTTTTACCGTTGACCAAATCCATGCCAGTATAACGGCGTTTAAACGCGTCTCTTTCGCCATTTGAATGCGAAGTTTCCCATTCTTTCAGTGCATCTACTGGGTCATTTGTAACGACTGGATAATTGCCCCACGAAGCAGGTTTTCCATCAAGGGTGCATCTGAATGCTTTTCCGGCATTCCCAATTCCAGAAATAGACATTTCCATTACCAATGCTTGAATTTCTATGGGTAAACGATAATATCTCATCTTCATAAAATGACGCGTCCAGTAATATTTTTTCGCATCTGCTTTTGTCATATTTTTTATGCATGCAACAGACAGTCCTGATGCACAAGTTGTAATACCAAAATTAGTTGCGCCCAAAAGATAATTTCCTTTGGCATCTTTTAACGGATTTCCGTTTTTATCACAAATACGATTGCCTTTGTCAGAACGCGTTTGTTGAAAACCGCCTTCGTTACCGCCACCTTCTGCAGCAGATTTTATAGCCCAATCAATAGTTTTATCCAAAACGCATTTTCTTAGTTTTTCTTCATTTGTTTGTGGGTTGTTATAATAATCAATAAAACTTCTTGGGTCCGCATCTTTTAAAATCTTGTTGCCATTATCGTCATATACAGCCCCAGATATTGTATAAGGACATGTTCCAGCCATTGTTTGAACAAAATTAGCACATTCGGCTGCGCCGTCTTCTGTGGTCACATCAAAACCACCAGCATAACAAACATTCATGATTCCATTTGTGTCTATCTCACCAGTATCTGGGTTCATTTGCGCTTCGTATTCTGCGGCAACATCTGCTTGGACTTCGGATGGGAAAGATGTTTGTATTGCTTGTTCAACAACATCAGCATAAAAATATGCGCCAGATGCAGAATTCAAATTCGCAAGTGATACCAAGCAAAAAATCAACAATGTTTTTTTCATTTTAATAAACTCTCACATTTTTGCGCTACATCGACAACTTTTTTAATAGCGGCAATTTGAGTTGCATTAAATACTGTGGCGGTTCCTGTGGCTACTGTTGCGCCACCAGCCAAGACATTAGATGCTGTATCCAATTTTCTTTCTTTTTCGCCCGAAGATTTATTTGCAACCGCACTTGTTATTGTTCCAACAAAACCTGTCCCTGCACCAACAATGGAAGAAATTTCTGCACCTTTGGCACGATTGTTTATCTTGCTAAGGTCCGTGTATTCAAATTCGCCACAAGCAGATGCTATATCTTGTGCTTCACTTACATCTTCACCATTAAATTTTGCACGGGTTATTTCATTTTTTAAATTTTTCACAGATGTTTTACAATTATCTATTTGTTCTTCGAGTGATTTATTAACTTTGTTCGTTCCAGCAATTGCAGCCCCAGCAACATTGGTAGCGGTATTCACAGCCAATAAACCTGTGCGCCAATTACCCAATTTTTTTCTTTTTGATTTCAAATCTGGTTTAAAATTTGGATTTCTTGTTATGTTCAAATCATCAGAAGTTTGTTGCGGATATTGATCAAGATATTTATCTTCAATACTGGGTAATTTATCCATCAAGTGTGCTTTTTTAATTCCAACAATCAAAGCAGCGCCCCCAGCGACAGTCCCAACACCGGTTACGGCGGTATTAATGCCTGCTTTGACTTTCATATCGTGCAGTGCATCATCGATACCAACACAGTTTACATAAGTTTCACGCAAAGCATTGTCCAATTCGATATCTTGGGCATTTGCGCCAAAACAAGTAATCATGGCAAGAATACAAAATGATACTTTTGATTTCATGATACAAATCTCTCTTGGATATAATTTTATCATTTTTCGACATAAAAAACAACAAGAGAAAAGTCAGATAATTTTTATTGCAAAACGGCAAAGGTGCGTATAAAATACAGGAAATTTATGGTCCCATCGTCTAGCGGTCAGGACATCGGATTCTCATTCCGGTAACACGGGTTCAATTCCCGTTGGGACTGCCAATCAATCTTCACCGAAATCCATATCGCGTAATTTTTCTGCACGTGGGCTGATTTTCGAAATAGATGTTTGTATTTGTTCAATATCAGTTTGTGCAGAATTAAAATGCTGGGCTACGCGTGTTGTGCGGTCATTAAGGCGCGAAAGGTCTGTTAATAATAAATCCAATTCGCGTTTAATCTTTGTTGCAACCCTTTTGATTTTTATATCTGATAACACTGCACGTATGGTATTTAATGTTGCCCAAAGTGTTGCCGGGGATACAATAAAGACCTTTTTGTGTGCCGCATATTCAATCGTGTTTGGAAAATCGCTGTGCAATTTTTCAAATATAGATTCAGATGCAATAAACATCATCGCGCTTTCCGCTGTGATGCCAGGAATAATATATTTTTCGGCAATTGCATCAATATGTTTGCGAACATCTAATTCAAATTGCTTTTTAAAACCAATATCATTTGGGTTTTGTAAAATTCGATTATAACTTTCCAGTGGGAATTTACTGTCGATAATCATATCCCCCGGCGGATAGGGCAGGCGAATTATGCAATCTGGGCGCACCCCGGTTGATAAAACACTTTGGAAAGCATATGTTTCTGGTGGCATAATATCGGCAACTAAATCAGCCAGTTGTCTTTCGCCGAATGTTCCACGCGCTTGTTTGTTACCCATCAAAATATCTTTGAAATTTGCGATATCAGAACTGATATTTTTCAATTCAATTGCATTTTGTGACAACATACCCAATCGTTCTGCCAATCTTTCACGAAGACGTGCATTGTCTTCACGCAGTGCAGATATATCAATGTTCGGTTTGCGAAAAATCAGAACCAGCAATAAGAATACAATTACCATCAAAACAAAAAAAATATAAGTTGTCATTTGAAAATCCTTTGCTACAATCCTATATACACGATTATAAAAGGGTTTTATAAATGTTGCAAATGAAACTTTGTGGTGATTTGATTTTGCGTGAAAAGTGTGCACCGGTGTCTGATATAACCCCGGGTTTGTTGAATACTATGAACGAAATGGTTAAAATGATGGAATCTCAGAATGGGGTTGGCCTTGCTGCGCCCCAGGTTGGCATCACACAAAGATTCTTGGTAATGATGAACCCAGATACAAATGAAATATATCGCATGATAAATCCTAAAATAGTGTCAAAGAGCGAAGATACCTGTTTGATGGAAGAGGGGTGCTTGTCCGTGCTTGGGGCGGATGGGTTGCCTGTATATGCGCATGTTCGTCGCCCAAAATCTGTTGTGGTTGAATGGACAGATGAAAAAGGCGATAAAAAAACTGCTGAAATGGCGGGAACTATCGCGCGTATCGTGCAACATGAAACAGACCATTTGGATGGTGTTTTGTTTATTGATTATCTTTCTGGGGTAAAACGTGAAATGCTTATGCGCAAGGTTAATCGGGGGCACAAATGAAACTGATATTGATGGGAACTAACGATTTTGTTGTGCCTGTGTTTGATGATTTGGCAAATAAGCACGATATTATCGCGGTCTTTACCCGTGCGCCGAAACCAATGGGGCGCAAACATATTTTGACCCCATCGCCAGTGCATCAATGGGCGCAATCACGCGGACTGCCCGTTCACACATCAATCAAAGAATTTGATTCGATAAATAAAAAACCTGATATGATAATTGTTATATCTTATGGTGTGATTTTGCGTGATAATGTTTTAAACAGCGCAAAATGTATAAATATTCACCCCAGTTCTTTGCCAAAATATCGCGGTCCATCACCGATAAGGACTGCTATATTAAACGGTAATAAAGATATGGATGTTTGTTTAATGAATATGACTGCGGAAATGGATGCTGGTGATGTTTATATGCGCAAAAATATCGAAATTGGCGAAAATGATACCAATGAAGATATGGAAAACAAAGTATCACAAACCGCAATAGAAATATTGAACGAATATTTGAAAAATCCAAATAAATATCCAGCAATACCACAAACTGGGGAACCGACTTTTACGCGTAAGTTTACCGGCGCTGACGAAATCATAGATTGGAAAAAATCACCAATTCAAATTCATAATCAAATAAGGGCGCTCGGGTCTGGTCGAACAAAAATAAACGGAATTTATGTAAAAATCTTAGCAACAAAAATTGAAAATAATGAGTTGAGAATTGTAAAAATTCAACCATCTGGAAAAAATCCTATGGATTGGAAAAGTTTTGTAAATGGTCTGCATGACGCAGATATCAAATACGGAGATTAAAATGTCAGAAAGAAAATGTTTTTTGAATAAATGCAATGCAGTTGTTGGTGATTGTAAAAAACCAAAATGCAAATGTTTAAGATGTTTGGGTAAAAACAAAGATAATTGTGAATTATTGCATGATGAACACAAGGCAAAGTTGCAACAGGTAATTTGTGATATATGCAAAAATCGTGATGCTAGATAAAATGACACGCTACAAAATAAATCTTGAATATGATGGAACTGACTTAATCGGTTGGCAAGAAAATGCCAACGGGGATTCTGTGCAATCTTTATTAACGGATGCCATCTTTCAATTTTGTGGTGAAAAGGTAGAGGTTTATTCTGCGGGGCGCACAGATGCCGGTGTTCACGCAATAAATATGGTTGCGCATTTTGATTTGGAACGCGAACAAAATCCAGAAACTGTTATGCGTGCAATAAATTTTTATTTAACAAATAAACCAGTAGCCGTATTAAGTTGTGAAAAAGTTAGTGATGATTTTCATGCGCGATTTTCTTGTGTGGCACGACATTATAAATATATTATTGTAAATCGCAACGCGCCTGTTGTTTTAAATAAAAATCGCGTTTGGTGGGTGCCACAAAAATTGAATATTGATGCCATGCGCGCGGCAGCAAAAAAGTTAATTGGGAAACATGATTTTACATCTTTTCGTGCCGCCCAGTGTCAGGCAAAATCGCCAATAAAAACACTTGATTCTGTTACAATAACACAAAACGGCGATGAAATAATTTTTGAATTTTTGGCGCGTTCTTTTTTACATCACCAGGTTCGAAATATGGTTGGGACTTTGGTTGAAATCGGTATGGGTAAACCATTGGACATAGATGAAATTTTTGATGCGAAAAATCGCAGCGCGGCGGGTATAAATGCGCCGGCGTGCGGTCTGTATTTTGTTAGTGCCGAATATGCCAAGGACGGCGATTAATGATTTTTGTGAATTTGCCGTTTGGATAAATGATAATTCCATCTATTAAAACTTTGGCATAACAATTCGGTGCATTTACTTCAAATGTAGTGACAATATAATCAATTGATTTGTCATTACAAACATTTTCAATATTATTCATTAATGTTGTAAAATTTTGCATGTAAACTAAATTCCATTTTGGTGTATTATATCTGCATAGTCCATGATCGCATTTGTATCTTTTGTTTTTATCAGGTTTTTCTTCATTATTAAATTCGTACCAGCTGGAAAAAGCGAAATAATGTTTAGACATCTTTGCATGATTAAATTGTAATTTATCATTAACAACAAATCCAACCAGTTGATGGTCGCTTGACGCATAAAATAGTGGTCGCGGTGTTGAAATATTTATTAAAATTGCTGTGCAGATAAATAAAATACATAAAACATAGTTCAGGTTTTTGATAAAACAATTCTTTGAATCTGTTTTAATAATTAAAATTAAACATAAAAGTCCAAAAATACACAATATTAAAACCATGTTAGAAATATGTGGTATTTGAATATCGGCATGTGGAAGATTTGTTATGTGTGTTGCCAAAGATAAACTAAATTGATAAACATCATGTGCCAGATTTATTAAAAAATGGTAATTAAACAATGCACAAATTGTTCCAATCATAATCAACGGCATAATTAAAATTGAAAATATTGGTAACAAAATCAAATTTCCAATCAGACCATATAATGGAATATATCCAAAATGTGCAATAATGAACGGCAATGTAAAAATTGTTGCCATTATTGCGGTCATCAATGAAAAGTATAAAATATGTAAATGTCGCATTATAAATGTGCGCTTTTTATATTCTGTATCTCCAAAAAACCAGAGCAGACCAAATATCGCTGCAAACGATAATTGAAATCCTGCGTTCATCACATAAAAAGGATTTATTAAAAAGATTATCAAAAATGCCAGCGCTGCATTACGCAAAGATAAAACACCACGTCCCAAAAGTATCGCGATAAAAATTAAAGTTGTCATTAAAAATGCACGAACCGTGGCAACACTGATTCCAGAAATAAACAAATAAAACAATAAACCAATCCATGCGCAAATAATGGCGGGATATTTTGCTGGTACGCGTTTTGTAATGTATGGAAATAATCTGAATATTAAATAGAATATTGCGAATAACCACCCGCCGACCAAGGTCATGTGAAAACCACTGATTGACCATACATGCCCAATGCCAACAGATTTCCAGATGTCGCTTTCAGATTCTGGGATAGTTTTCTTAAAACCCAAAACCAAAGAATCAGTTAAAAATGAATTTGCTTTGTTATGAATATATATTCTGGTGTTTTTGTTATCAGCAGATTTTGTTATTTCATAATTTTCAAAAAATCCAGTTGCAGAAATACTATTAAAATATGCCCAACGCGCATAATCAAAAGATGCTGGAACATATTTAGAAGATGGATGAAATAATACTGCGTTGCCAACAATTTTATCGCCAATATTTATATTTTGATTTTCATCAGATATAGATATACGAATATTTGTGAATTTTTTGAATGAATTAGTTTTTATTTGTTCTGTTGGAATACAAATAGTTAAACGCATTTTGTCTGTCGTATAATCTATATCTTTTATCTCACCAGAAATTGGAATTGCACCAAAAGAATCGCGTGTCACGGGTGTGTTAATAATATGAGTAAAAGACATCGCATAAAAGAACCCAAATAAAAACAATGCGACCCCACGAACGAAAATATTTTTCTTTTTCCATATAATGAACGCCAATAAAATTGTAATCAAAATCGGAAAATGAAAATTCGGCTCGGTGCCCAGACCAAAATACAAGGCCGCGCCAAAAGCCATAATAAATGGCACCCAAAGAAAAATGTTTTTATATTGATTTCCTAAGAATTCTTGCATAAGTTTCATTATAAGATTTTATGCTTGCCCTGCAACCAATAATTTTTGTATTATAATTTTACATAAGGAGAAAAAACTTATGCCAAAGTATATATTTGTGACTGGTGGGGTTGTGTCAAGTTTAGGTAAGGGCGTTTCAGCGGCTTCACTGGGCGCCCTTCTTCAATCCCGTGGATATTCTGTGCATGCACGGAAATTTGACCCGTATTTAAATATTGACCCTGGAACTATGTCGCCATTACAGCATGGCGAAGTATATGTGACCAACGATGGTTTTGAAACTGATTTAGATTTGGGATACTACGAACGATTTTTAGGGGTAAAATTATCGCGCAACGATTCTGTTTCTGGTGGTCGAATTTATTGGGATGTTTTGAACGCGGAAAGAAGGGGGGATTATCTTGGCTCTACGGTTCAAATGATTCCGCATGTGACAAATAAAATCAAAGAATACATTGTCTCTCCAACAAATACCGACTTTGTGATTTGTGAAATAGGTGGTACAGTTGGTGATATCGAAGGTAAAATTTTTCTTGAATCAATTCGTCAATTTGCAAATGATGTCGGACGAAAAAATGTTATGTTCGCACATTTAACTTTGGCACCTTATTTGGAACAAAGTGGTGAATTAAAGACAAAACCGACCCAAATGTCTGTCCGCAGATTATTGGAAAATGGTATCCAGGCAGATATTTTATTTGTTCGTTCTCCACGTATGTTGACTTCTGACGAATGTGCAAAAATCGGGATGTTTTGTAATTTACCTGCAAAAAATGTTATTACCAGTATGGATGTTGATAATATTTATAAAATTCCATTGGTTTATGATGCACAGCATGTTTTTGATATTATGGCGGAACATTTTGGTTTACCAAATGCCACTGGCGATATGTCAAAAATTCATAAAATAGAAAATCATTTAAATGCAGATTTGCCAATTTGTACAATTGGTGTGGTTGGTAAATATTTTGATATCGCGGATGCTTATAAATCGCTGAACGAGGCATTATTTCATTCTGGTATTCAAAACAATGTCCATGTAAAAATTAAAAAGATAAATGCAGAAACTGTATCAGACGAAGATTTTGCTGATGTTGACGGTATCTTGGTGCCGGGTGGTTTTGGACACCGTGGCATCGAAGGTAAAATCGCAGCAGCGCGCTATGCGCGTGAAAACAATATCCCGTATATGGGAATATGTCTGGGAATGCAAGTCGCAGTTATCGAATTTATGCGTGATGTAGTTGGGGATGAAAACGCAAATTCAACAGAATTCTCAAAAAATTGTACACCTGTGATAGATATAATGTCTGATTGTGACAGAGAAGATATGGGCGGAACATTACGGCTTGGGGCATATCCATGTGATATAAAAACGGGGACTTTGGCGGAACAGATTTATGGCATGCAACATATTTCAGAGCGACATCGTCATAGATATGAGGTTAATATTAAATACAAAGATATATTGGAAAAAAATGGGATGATAATATCAGGAATTTCGCCGGACGGAAAATTGCCTGAAATGGTTGAAGTACCATCGCATAAATTTTTTATAGCGGGACAATTCCATCCAGAATTTCAGAGTAATCCATTTAACGGGCATCCAATGTTTAATGCCTTTGTTGCCGCTGCTAAAAAGAAATAATTATTTTCCGAAAATAAAATCTGAATTTGATGATATTGCAATAATTGCATCCACATCATCATTTTCAGATGTTTTTTGTTTAATGGTTTTTCCGCATTTTTCACATTTATGAGTGATTATAAATTCACCGCTTTTTTGTTCAACGGATATTGGGCACATCATACCAAGGCAATTTGATTGGCGGTCGCCAGGATTGTTATCGACATGACGCGACCACAAACATTTTGGACAATGGTTGGTATATCCATTACCAAAAACTTCTGCGCCACAATGGGCGCAGGTAAAATTTTCTGGTCTTTTTGTAAATTTCTTCATTTTATAAACCCAACGCATCACGATACATTTTTGTTAATTCGTCTGCTTCGTCCAATTCATCTGGATCTAATTTGCGCAATCTTATCATCTGACGAATATATTTTGGATCATATCCTGCGGATTTGGCTTCGCTGTATATTTCTTTGATATCAGCAGCGATTGCCGCAGTATCTTCGTTTAATTTTTCAATTCTTTCGATAATGCTGATTAATTGAGCATTATCAATTGCGCCGTGGTTTGCATTTTTCATATTCTTCCCCTTGTTTTTTTTGCAAGATATATGATATATTATCAAATATAAAAAGTAAATGTTTTTATTTTGGGGGAATGTAGTTATGAAATTTACAAAGATTACAGCATCAATCGGACCAAATTGTGAAGATAAAAATGTTCTGACTGAAATGGTTCGGGCTGGTGTGAATGTATGTCGTCTTAATTTCAGCCATGATACTGGCGATGTCCAAGGGGCAAAGATAGATATAATACGTTCAGTATCTAAAAAACTTGGAACTCCTGTGGCGGTTATGATTGATATCCAGGGCCCAAAACACAGAATCGGTGATTTTAAAACCGAAGAACATTACCCATTAAAAGTTGGACAAAAATTTATTCTTGATTCTGATGAAACCCCGGGTGATGAAAATCGCGTGTATTTGCCAGATATGGATGTTATGCGTTCATTATCTGTTGGGGATAGAATTTTATTAAATGATGGGAAAATAGAATTAAAAGTTGATGCGGTTTTTGATGATAAAATTGAAACTACGGTTATACGTGGTGATGAAATATGGTCGCGTCGTGGTTTTAATTTGCCGGATACAGATGTTGATACGGATATTTTGACTGAAAAAGATAAAAAAGATTTGGAATATGCGATTACTAAAAATCCTGATTTTATAGCATTGTCTTTTGTTCAGCGCGCCGAAGATGTCGCATATGTGCGTGATTTTATAACGATGCGAACTGCCCAGCCAATAAAAATAATTGCAAAGATAGAAAGACCAAATGCAGTGGAAAGAATCACTGATATTGCGACTGCGGCAGACGGTATTATGATTGCACGCGGTGATTTGGCTGTTGAGGTTCCTTTTGAACAAGTTCCGGCAATTTCGCGACACATAATTCGTGAATGTCGCAAACTTAATCGGCCTGTTATTATGGCTACACAAATGTTGTCATCTATGGTGCACAGTGAATTTCCAACACGTGCAGAAATTTCAGATGTCGCTAACGCGGCATATTTGCGGGCTGATTCCACAATGACATCGGAAGAAACCACGATTGGTGATAATCCGGTAAATGTAATTGAAACAATGAATAAAATATTGTCTTATTCGGACAAAGACACCATTGAAAATCCGTATGATTGGTCACGCATAGATAATATCCCTGAAAATGATTGGTCGCGTTCTGTATCATCGATGGCACATTTGAACAAGGCAGTGGCTATTGTGGTCTTTGCGCGTGATACAGATATTGCAACCCAGATTTCGTGTCGCCGCCCAGATATTCCAATTATCGCTGTGTGTGATGAAGGAATAATCGCAAATCAATTATGTTTGTTGCGTGGGGTGTTCCCAATTTGTGATAAATATTTATTCGGTCAACGCGATGCATTCGCTTCTGTTCGTCAGTTTGGTATCGGTGTTGGCAAATTGGTTATTGTGGATGATGACAAAATCAGTTTAAGAACATTAGAATAAAAAACATTTTTTTCATGTTGACCGAATTATAGTATTTTTACTATGATTCTTTTGTTATGAAGAGAGTTTTTGCGTTTTTTATATCAATATTCATATCATTTGCTGCAAATGCTGCAAATTATAGGGCTGTGCTGGTCGCAGATATAGATTCTGGTCGTGTTCTTTATCAAGAAAACGCAAATCAATTAAATTATCCGGCATCTCTTACCAAAATTATGACATTGTATTTAACTTTTGATGCGCTGGAACATGGCCGACTTCATTTGGATGATTATTTAATTGTGTCTAAATCAGCAGCAGATGCACAGCCGGTAAAACTTGGGCTGACCGCGGGCAGCAAGATAAAGGTTGAAGACGCGATTAAGGCGGTTGCGGTGCATTCTGCAAACGATGTTGCGCGCGTATTGGCGGAAAATTTAAAAGGTGGTAAAGAAGGCAACTTTGCAACATTGATGACACGCGTTGCAAATGAAATTGGTTTGGAACATACTAATTTTGAAAACTCTTCGGGATTACCAAATGATGACCATATGTCTACCGCGCGTGATATTGCATTATTATCAATGGCTGTGTATAAACATTTTCCAAAGTATTGGAAATATTTTGGAATCAAAACTTGGACTTATAATGGAAAAACTTATACAAACGGCAATCGGTTGTTGGGAACGTATCCGGGATGTGATGGTATGAAAACTGGTTTTACAAACAAATCAAAATATTCGCTTGTGGCGACAGCGAACAGGGACGGATATCATTTGATTGCTGTGGTATTGGGTGCAGAAAACAAAGATGTTCGCGCAAACACGGCCGCAAAAATGTTAAATATTGGTTTTAAAAAATTAGGTGTTGGTGGAACAAATTATACAGAACCTTTGCATAAGGTTGCACCAACAAATTCTAATCCAATGGTAAAATATGCAACAAATGAAACGAAAACGGTTTCTTATTCTTCTGGAAGTGTTGGGGTGCAATGTGGTGCATTTTCTTCGTATGAATCTGCTAATAAACAAGCAGCGCATGTCTACCAAGTGACTGGTATGACTGCGAATGTTGAAAGAAATGATGCTGGGCTTTATCGGGTTCGCATAAATGGGCTTTCTGAAAGTGCGGCGCAAAGCATAAAAAGTATGGCTGGTACCAATGGTATAGATTGCTATACATTTCACTAGATAAAAAATATGAATATAAAAATAGAAAAACTTATTAAACAATTTGCTAAATTACCACGTGTTGGGACGCGGGCTGCGACGCGTATAGTTATCGCGCTTTTGCAGGATAAAACTGGTAAATCTGAATCTTTGGCGAATGCGTTGTTGGATGCAGCAGAACATATTCATCCGTGTCCAAATTGTGGTGTATTAACAGATTCTAAAATTTGTGAATATTGTTCTGATACGGCGCGCCAAAATGGTGAATTATGCATTGTTCGTGATTTATCAGATGTTTTGGTGTTGGAAAAATCAGGTATTTTTCGTGGAAGATACCATGTGCTGGGCGGTATGCTTTCTGGGGTTGACGGAATCACACCGTCTGATTTGAATATTGCGAATATCGTGTCGCGAATAGAAAAAGAAAAAATAAATGAAATCATTTTCGCTCTGCCAAATACTGTCGAAGGTAAAACGACCCAGCAATATATAATTTCAACAATTAATACCCCGGACATATCTTTTTCAGAATTGGCATCTGGTGTGCCACTTGGTGGTGATTTAGATTATATTGATGATGGCACATTAACATTGGCTTTTGGGGGGCGCAAAAAATTATGATAAACAAGATTTTATCTTTGCCACCTGTTTCTGAAATGATGCGTGCATCAGGATTGGAACCCAAAAAGCAATTCGGACAAAATTTTTTGTTTGATTTGAATTTGACTGGGCGTATCGCGCGGTCTGTGCCTGATATAGAAAAAACAATAGTGGTTGAGGTTGGGCCAGGCCCTGGTGGTCTTACACGCGCATTACTGATTGCTGGCGCAAAAAAAGTTATTGCGATTGAAAAAGATAAAACTGCCGGTGCAATTTTATCACAAATTATTGACGCGTCTGATGGAAAATTAGAAGTAATTTTTGGCGATGCGTTAAGAATAAAATTAGAAAATAAAACTGGTTATGCAATCTGTTCTAATTTACCTTATAATGTCGGGACAGAATTATTAATAGGCTGGCTTCAAAAAATTGCAAGCGGCGAAAAAATAAAATCATTAACATTGATGTTCCAAAAGGAAGTTGCAGAACGCATCGTTGCACATGTTGGTGATAAACAATATGGGCGATTGGCAGTGTTATCAAATTTAATTGCAGATACTAAAATTTTATTTGATGTGCCAAATACTGCTTTTGTTCCGCGGCCAAAGGTTCAATCTGCGGTTGTTCAAATTATTCCAAATGCAAAAAAAATTAAACAAATCAAAGATATAAAAAAACTTGAAAAATTAACGGCGAAATTATTTGGTCAGCGACGCAAAATGATACGCGGAATTATAAAAACAGATTGGGAAAGATTTGGATTATTGGGGACCGAGCGTGCCGAAGAAATCGACGCAAAAAAATTCCTTGAAATCGCAGATAAAATTGATGTAAATTTATTATGATAAAATAACGGAGAGGGAAAATATGTCAACAGCAACACTTGTATTTTTTGTAATTGCATTTATTTCTGTTTTTTTTATGCGATATTTTCGTATGGGAACATTACTCGCATTTTTATTAACAGGTATTTTGGCGGGGCAGCATGTTTTTGGTTTGTTTGAATTATCTGGCACTTGGAATTTCTTGGGTGAAATGGGCATAATGTTTTTATGGTTTAATATTGGTTTGCAAATCAATATGAAAAGATTATGGCAATTGCGTCGTACTATATTTGGTCTTGGTGCTTCTCAGGTTTTGATGGTTGCTATTATGCTGTTTCCTATTTTGGCGGGCATAACACAATGGACGCTTATTGGAACGATAATGATTTCGCTTATTCTTGCGATGTCAAGCACTTCCGAAGATTTACAGATTTTAATCGACAGAAATCAATTACAAACAAATATGGGGCGACAGACCTTTTCAATATTGTTATTCCAAGATTTATTATCAATTCCATTACTTGCGATGTTGCCGGTTATGGCGGGTAAGTCAATAAATTTGGGTGCTTCGGCTATTGATATTTTGGTGATGTCGGCGGGTTTGATTTTGGGCGTTGTTATTGTTGCTAAATTTATTTTGAATCCGCTTTTGCATGTCGTGGCAAAGGTGCAATCTCACGAAGCATTAGTTTTGGCGATAATGGTGAATATTGCGGTGTGGGCGGTCGTGTTGAATTTAATGGGATTGCCACCAGCACTTGGTGCGTTCTTGGCGGGTATGTTAATGTCTGAAACAGTTTACAGACATCAAATCAATGCGTCCATAGAACCATATGCAACATTATTCTTGGCATTTTTCTTTATCGTGCTCGGTATGGGGATAAATCTGCCGTTCTTGATGGAACACAAGTGGATGGTTTTGATGGGGGTTGGTGGACTGGTCCTTATCAAATTTTTTGCGCTTTATATGGTTGCGCGTGTTCGCCATGTTGCTGGTCGCGAGGCGTTTTTGATGTCGCTTATCTTGGCGCAAGGTGGCGAATTTGGTTTGTTGATTTTACAGACCATGAAAACCAATGGAATAAGTGCGATACCAATGGAACACCAAGAAATATTGACCGCGGTAATCATAGTATCAATTATGTTAACCCCGATATTGTTGGCGATTTACGACAGGGTATTAAAGGTCAGCAGATTTTTCAAAGGAACCAAAAATAACAAACTTTCAGAAAGAATCAAAGAAGAAACACCAACAGTTGTCATTTGTGGCTTTGGTCGTATGGGGCAAATTATTGCACAAATGTTAGATTCTGAACATATTTCTTATGTTGCTATTGATGAAAATGTAGACCAAGTTATTTTAGCGCGTGAACATGGATACAATGTAATTTACGGCGAATCAAAGAAAGAATCTATATTACTAGCGGCGGGCTTGAAACCGCGTAAAACAAGGGCGGTAGTAATATCGTTAAATGACGAAGTTGCTGCACATGAAATTGTTCATACTGTTCACAGTATATCTCCAAACATGAAAATATTTGCGCGTGCGCACAGTTTGAAATCTGCAAAAGAATTATTGGATATTGGGGTGAAATACGCAACACCTGAAATCATCGAATCTTCGTTTATATTGGGGTCAGAGGTTTTGGCAAGTATCGGTTTGTCTGAAAATAAAATCAATTCATTGATGGAATATTTGCGTGAAAATGGCTATGCCAATGTTGGTAAGCCATTGGATGTAAAATAGACATATTCCAATTGATTTTATCATCTGTAATTGCTATATTCGTTGAAATGAGGTTATTCATGAAAAAGTATTTCAAATATATAGCGGTTATAATTACTGTTTTTGCGGCGGACTTTTTTTCAAAGGCATATTTGCTCGGTTTTTTCGCAAATAAATGGGGCGATTCCATATATGACCCAAATGTAATCTGTGCGAAGTGTAGAATTAACGGGATTGTCGCTTCTTGGGGCGATTTAATCGGCGGCGATTACGGACTTTCTAATTTATTCAATATTCATTTCATTTGGAATCGTGGTGTTTCTTTTTCTGCGTTTAATTTTGTAATGCCAATTATTTTAAGTGTTTTAACCGCATTGATTGTTTTATGGTTGCTTTATTATTTGTTTAAAAAGTCCGATGTTTATGAACGGATGCCACTCGCAATGATAATTGGTGGTGCGTTTGGTAATTTGGTGGATAGAATCAGTTTCGGCGCTGTTGCGGACTTTATACAATGGCATATCGGTGGGTTTTGGACTTTCCCAGCAATATTTAATGTTGGGGATATATTTATAACATTTGGTGTTATTTTGTATCTGATAAATATGTTTATTAACAGAAGAAAATGTTTAAGAAATTTAGGGGAATAAAATTATGGTAAAATATTTGGATAATAATTCTGGTTTTAA